>CAYUVM010000033.1:0-15894 GCA_964447935.1 uncultured Cytophagia bacterium
GCGCAGCGTGTGAATGAGCGCCGAGGCATGTTCCACTTCGCCGTCGCTGCCCACTAATGCCGCGGCACGCAAAGCGACTAATCCGGTGCCGCAAGCCACGTCCAGCACACGCTCACCGCGATGCAGCGCCGCCAGCATCAGCAATTGCGCTTGCGCGAGTTCAAGTTGTTGCTGCCAGTAGTTTTCATAATAAGGCACCGCCTGGTCCCAACCGTAGCGCTGAATGCGGCGTTGTAATTTCGGATCCATAAAAATCTTTCATTCTTATCATTAAATGCCGCTCTTGATAAAACGACGTACCGCGATTATGACACCGCAATTTTTTCCGGCTGCGTAATGGAAACGGCGCGTGAAAGTTTTTGGGCGCGTCCAAAGATATCGAAATACGAGCTATGCTTGTCGGCTATATCAAGGACGCGGACAATCTCTTCGCCGCTCGCGGAGCTGGTCACTGCCACGCAATAGCGAACTTCCGTGTAACCAGCGGGAACCTCGGCCACACCAAATTCGCCGCGCACGTCCATATCGGCTTGCACGGTCACTTCGAGGTTCATAATCGGCACGCCGAGTTTGGCGGCCCACATGATATATCCCATTGCCAGGCAACTTCCCAACGCGCCGCGGCCGAGAATGCCGGGATTCGGCCCGGCGTTGTTGCCGCCGCGATTCTCGCCAAGATCCGCGACGATTTTCCAATCGCCTTCGGTGATCTCACACTTCAAGCCATCGACGATGCGCACGGAGGTAACGGCCGTTTTTTGTCCGAGCGCCGGCCGCAATTGCAAAGCTTTCGCATTCCGCTCAAAAGCGGTTTTGATGCGTTGCACGGTTTCCATAAATCTCCATCAAGTATTGGTTAATTTCTGAGGGCAGTTTTCCAGCAATCAAAACAGCCCGCGCGCGACGGCGTACGGAATAATGAGATAAAGCACCGTATCGCGTACCAGATAATATCCGATGATCGCGTAGAAAATTTTTTTGCCGCGCCGGCGCAGGAGTTCTTTGCAACCAAACTGCTTCACGAGCAGAATGCTGTCGACCAGGTAATGCTTGTACAGCTTGAAGATGAAATTTTGCCGAAGGCTTTTGGCAACCACGATCAGGGTGCGCATTTTATTAAACTCGCGTCTCATGTGTTGGATTGCTGGAACTCGCGAACGCCGGTCGAACGCGCGGCATTTGAATTCTCAATAAAGGCTCAACCATTTTAAAATCTCGGCAAGCTGCTCGCGCGTCAGTTCGCCGGATTCTCCATCGACTGGTTTGGCCGGCAGCGAGGGCGACTCCTGCCGCTGGTTGTCATTGCCGCCGGCGGCAAAAAATCGAAAAAACTTTTTGATAAATTTCATGGTCTTTTCTCTACCTACTACCCTGTCTGCCGCCAGGCATTGACGCAAACGCCAACACCTGAACGGCTCGGGAACGTAGCGTTTATGATTTTTGCAGCGCCATTTCTTTGCGTCCGGCCGGAATGAGCATTGGCACCTGCCGGCGATAGGTTTTGTAAGCTTCGCCGTGAATGTCCATCAAATCCCGCTCTTCCAAGCGGATGGCAATTAGAATGTAGGCCGTCGTGGCAAGCGCAAAAACCAGATGCGCTACCGTCATCACCGGCGTCGCCCAGAAGGCAAACAACCAGCCGACGTAAAGCGGATGCCGCACGTGCTTGTACGGCCCCGGGGTGACGAAACCCAGCGGCTGGTATTCCTTGCCTCGCAAGTAAAGCCACACTTGCCGCAAGCCGAAGAGATCAAAATGATTGATTAAAAAAGTGGTGACCAAGACTAACAGCCAGCCGAATGCGAAGAGCGCGTAAAGTAAAATGCGGGCTGTTTGATTTTGCACCTCCCAAACCACGCCACCCAGCGGTTGCCAATATGCAAACAAAAGAATGAGACAAATGCTGGAGAGCAGAACATAGGTGCTGCGCTCTGCCGCCGCTGGAATGATTTTCGTCACCAGCTTCTTGAAGCCGGGCCGCGCCATGACACTGTGTTGTACGGCGAATAATCCGAGCAGCGCGGCATTGCTCAGCAGCGCCACCCATGTCGGCACAGCCGCGCCGGAGTCAATCGACTTGGGAACGAAAATGTTGCCGATGAATCCGGCCGCATAAAGAAACGTGCCGAAGAAGATGGCATAGCAAATGACGCCATACGTGAACACCAGAATCTTTTTCATGCAACCTCCTGTGGTTGAAAGTATTTTTTGTTGATGTTACAATGAACGCAATTTGCGCTGCGGTTTCTCCTGTCGCTTGCGCTGGATTTATTCAATCCTGTCGTCATGATTTATTTTTGCTTTTTTTCCACCTCAAGATATTCGGCTTCAACCCGCGTCGTGCCGTCGGTGGCAAGATTATGTTGCGTCCACAAATTTTCCAGATCGCGGCGCAGCGCCGCCTGCCCGTCTTCCGGCAATGCCGCAAAAGCGCGATTGGTCGGGCCGTAATATTCACGGAAAAATTCCACCACGGCCGCCGGCGAAAAGGGATAATCAAAAATATATAAATGTTTCGTCGTGTGCAGGTCGGCAATGCCTTCGCGCAACCGTTCACGCACGACTTCTTCCTTGCCCCACAACACCGGTGCCGGCATGAGCGCGGGCGGCGGCACGTGCTTTCCGATAATCTTAAACATCTGCCCGACGAAACCCTCCGGCGTCCAGTTGGCCATAATAATGCGGCCTTGCGGTTGGCACACGCGCACCAATTCCGCTGCAACCTGCTCCGGTCGCGGCGCGAACATCGCGCCAATGAGCGTCGTCACCAACTCGAATGAAGCGTCGGCATACGGCAGCATTTCCGCGTCGCCTTCATCAAAGCGAACGTTGAGCAGCTCCGCTTGCGCGCGCGCCCGTGCCTGTTCAATTAAATTGGTGGCGATGTCGATGCCCGTCACCTGCGCGCCGGTCCGCGCGGCGGGAATCGCAATTTGCCCCGCGCCACAGGCCACATCGAGCATGCGCATTTTCGGCTTGAGCGGCAGGCGCGCCAAAAAATTCAAAGCGCTCGGCTCCATGTATTTGGCAAAGTGGCCGTAATCACCGGCCATCCACACGGTTTTAAGCCGTGACTTCAAAGCTTGCATTTCTGCGGTCATGGTGTTGCTCCTGTTTTAATAAGTTCGTCGCTACCAAGCGAAGGTATTTTTTTGTTGCTACAAGTTACGGAATTTTGCAGGCGATTTCCGCTATCGCTTGCGATGGTTTTGCCGTCACGTATTGCGCTTGATTGAATGATCGAGTAATATGTACGCGGCTTCGAGACGGTTTCACCTATCGCAAAGGATAGTTTTCAGGAGGGCATGCTGGGCGGGATTAAAAACAAAACCCCGGGATAGATTCTTTTGAGTGAATCCGCCACGGGGTGCTTGCAAGGAAATCTGAGCTTTCTAGTGCCTTGTAGTTACAATTTATAAAGTCACCCTAAGAGGCTGTTAAAAAATAAAATTTACAAATTTGTAGTCCCGCCCCCTTGTGGGGCGTTTTCTGAGTATAGCTATTATCGGCTTCGACAGCAGCCCACAAGGGGCTGGGACTACGAAAAACGGAAAGTTTATTTCTTAACGGGCCCTAAGCGAAGTCGAAGGGTGTGTCATGGTTCGACTCCGCTCACCATGACAAATCAAGGTAACAAGGCACCAGTTTGCCACAATGGTTTGCTGCCCAGGCGAAAAGTTTTCCGCAACCGTGAATTATTAACGGTAATTCAATATCAACAAGTGAACCTTTAGGAACTTGGCGCGCAGCCTATGCAACAACTGCTTTTACTCGTGCTTGCCGCAATCTTGGTCGCCGTGGCATTGCTGGTGGGCCTGGATATGTTTCAGCAAAGCGCCGAACAGGCCCAGCATTCCATTATTGCGCAGGATTTGTTAACGATTGCCAATTTGGCGCAAGCATGGTTTCGCCGGCCGGATGAATTGAGCGGCGGTAACCGCTCGTTTACCAATCTCTCCTTTGCGGCGCTCAATTTTGATTCGGTCAATGTCAATGGCACTTTTACGCTGGTCGATCGCCAAACCAATAGTTTTCGCGTGCTCGGAACGGCCAATGGCGAAGACTCTCTGCAAGTGACGCTCCGGGTCTATCCGGATTCGGTGGCGCTGCACAACCTCGCGCCGTAATGCCTGCCGTGTGTGTTCCATTCCCCCTCTTGTTAGCGAATTGTAAAAACCGTTTTACGCAGTTACAAACCCTCGTCCGTAATTATAGATGTTGTTATCGCGAACATAGAGGGAGGAGCGGGGAATAAATTTAAAAATTGATAAAATGCTGTCTTGTCGTGTGGGATAACAGGCCTGCAAGTCGAAGGCGCAATCGTTGAATCTCTTCTGGCACAAGAGAGGGGAGCGGTTGGGCCTTTTTTTATTTATCGAAAAATCTCTGAGCGGTCATCGGCCAAACGCAGTTTAATTTTATGCAAACGACATTTTCCCGACCGGGCGCTCGGGTGACCATACCAGATCGCAGCACGCCTCCATATGCAAATGGCCGTGAGGCCGAAATAGCTCCGAAGCCCATGGCCCAGGAAACGAATCATAACGGCGGCTCGATGTTGGACGCGCTTCTGCGCATCAGCCATACGATCAACACCCTGCAGGAGCCGGGCGTGCTGTTGGAGCGCATCATGGATATTGCGGTGGAGACGGTGGGCGCCGAGCGCGGCTTTCTGATTTTGAGCAACGACACTGCCGGCGCGCTCACCGTGCAAACCGCGCGCAATATTTCCGAGCAGAACATCGAGCACCTCACCAATTTTTCCAACAGCGTCGTGCGCGAGGTTTTGCAAACCGGCGAAACGCTGCTGTCTTATGATGCCCAAAGCGATGCGCGCTTTCGCGAGATGCAAAGCATCGTCATGCACCAGATTCAGGCGATTGTGTGCGCGCCGCTGAAAATCAAAGAGCGGCCGATCGGCGCGATTTATCTCGACAGCATCAATCGCCGCAGCGGCTTTACGGAAAGCAGCACGCAGTTTCTCTCGACGTTCGCCAATCAGGCGGCGATTGCGCTGGAGAACGCCCAGCTTTATCAGCAGCTGCGCGAAGAGAATCAGCAGCTCCGCAAAGAGGCGCAAAAAGTGCACGGCTTCTCCGACATTGTCGGGCAAAGCTGGAAGATGAAACAGGTGTTCGACATCATGAGCAGCGTCGCCGACTCGGACGCGACGGTGTTGATTCAAGGCGAGAGCGGCACCGGCAAAGAGCTGGTGGCGCGCGCGATTCATTATCACGGGGCGCGCCGCGATAAATCATTTGTGGCGCTGTTCTGCGGCTCGCTGCCGGAGTCGCTGTTGGAGAGCGAATTGTTCGGCCATAAAAAAGGCGCGTTCACCGGCGCGATCAGCGACAAAAAAGGCCTGTTTGAAACCGCCGACACCGGCACTTTTTTTCTCGATGAGATCGGCGACATCAGCCCGCGGCTGCAAACCCAATTGTTGCGCGTCTTGCAGGAAGGTGAAATCAAACGCGTCGGCGAGAACCACGTGCGCCAGGTGGATGTTCGCATCATTGCGGCCACCAATAAAAATTTACAGGAGAAAATCAAAGACGGCTCGTTTCGCGAAGATTTATTTTACCGGTTAAATGTGATCAATGTCCATTTGCCGTCGCTGCGCGAGCGCACCGAAGATGTGCCGTTGTTGATCCAGCATTTTCTCACGAGGTTTTCCGCCAAATATAAAAAGAATATTCACGGGTTTACCGCCGACGCGCTGAACATGCTGACGCGCCACGGCTGGCCGGGAAATGTGCGCGAATTGGAAAATACCATCGAGCGCGCCGTGGTGCTGGCGAAAGGGGCTTTGATCGGCCCGGCGGAATTGCGGCTGCCCGAAACCAACGGCCATCTCGAGGCGTCATTCCCTTCCGGGATGACGCTCGAACAAATGGCCAAACAGCTCGTCGAACAAACGCTGCGCGAGCTGCAGGGCAATGTGACGCACGCCGCCGAGCGGTTGGGCGTGTCGCGCCGCTGGATTCAATACAAGCAGAAGCAATGGGCGCATGCAAAAAATTGACGGCTATCAAATTTTTGCCGAGTTGACGCGCGGCCCGGGATCGACGATTTACAAAGCGTGGGATTTTCAAAACAACCGCCTCGTCCTCATCAAGCGGCTGCCGGCCGATGCCGTCGCCGAGCCGCAGTGGCGGGAACAGTTGCGCAAGGAAAGCAAGATCAGCGCCCGGCTGGCCCATCCGAATTTGCGGCGGATTTTTCAAGCCGGGATGCAGGAGGACGAGCCGTACATCGTGCTGGAGTTTGTCGAAGGCCCGACGCTGTTTGAGCTGATCAAAGCCAATAAAAAACTGCCGCTGGACATTTGCCTGTTCATTGCGCGCGAATTGGCGCAGGGCGTCGTGGCCGTGCATCAAAATAAAGTTTTGCATCGCGACATCAAGCCGCAGAATGTTTTTCTCTCCTTCGGCGGCGAGATTAAGCTGGGCGATCTCGGTTTGGCGCAGGATCGCAAAGAAGAAACGGCCTCCATTGCCGGCACGCCGGCATACATGGCGCCGGAGCAGGTGTTGGGCCAGGAAATCAGCGAAGCGAGCGATCTCTTCTCGTTCGGTGCGGTGTTGTATGAAATGCTCACCGGCGAGCCGGCGTTTGCGGATCGCACGCTGGCGGCGACGTTGCATCACGTGGTCAACTGGGAGCCGGTGCCGATTGCGTTGTTGCGGCCGGAGGTGCCGGCGGACGTGATAGCCGCCTGCCAGAAATTGTTGGCCAAAAATTCCGCCGAACGGTTTCGCGATGCGCAAACGGTGCTCGAACACTTGCGCCGTTTGGAGCGGCGTTACGGTTTGGCCACCACCGCGAAAAATTTGGCCGAGTTCATCGAAGCGCCGGCGACGTATCGCAAAGTGACATTGCAACAAAACATTGCAGGCGAGATGCCGGCGATTGCAATGAAACGTTCCAGAACGCCGAGTTTGAGCTGGGGCATGGCCGCGGTGGTGAGCGGTTTGATGTTTTTGGCCGGAGTGGTTTATATCAAAATTTTAAAAGACCGCATGGAGAGCAAGGCGAGCCTCACCGCCACCGGCAATATTGTCTCAGCGCCTTTGCAATATTCGCCGGTAACCGAGGCGCTCGGCTATCTCGATTTGCAGGTCAAACCATGGGGCGTGGTGCGGATCGATGGGGAAACGCTGGGCAAAACCCCGCTGGCGCGGCCGCTGGAATTGCCGGTGGGAACGTACGTCGTGTTGGTTCAGCACCCACGTTTGGGGGAGCGTGAGTTTTCGGTGCAGATCGCGCGCGGCGATACATTACGACGCAGCGTCGATCTGACCAAACCGTAATTTTGCGCCACTCAATTGTAATCGTTCCGCTAAAAATTCTCGCATCGGCTGCGAAAAATTTTTACGGCCACGACGAGCGCCGCGAACAAAAAATGGCGGCGCCGATTGCACGGGGGCAAACAGGTGGAGATTAACCCGTTGATTATCTGAACGGTTGAAGTAAAGTGAAAGGTAGCGTGCAAGCCAAGACAAACAAATCGCGAAGCTGGCACGGACTTTGTAAAAGAAAGAGACGTAGGTGTTAAAGTTGTTTTGATTTCTCGTTCAAGGATGTGGAATCATTCAGGACGAATCTGACACGGTTTTCGGACGAAACTCAAAGGATTTGAGTGCAACCCAAGGATGAGCTGCAACTGTGTTGGTTAAGTTTTTGGCGCCGATCCCGCCGCATTTAACCGCAAGTTAAATGCGGCGGCCGCCGCCCTGCTTTAGTTTCGCAGTTTAAAGGCGCGCATCAATGGAGTGATGGCAGCTTCGTTGATGCGCGCTTTTTTCTGATAGACGCAAGCCAGTACCTCGGGAAATCAGCAAACCCTTTATCGTAACGGTCGATCGGCCGTTCCTCCCAGGGACGCGGGAAAAGGTTTTACAGCCGGTCGCCCAAATTAATCCATTACCCTCATAACATTATTCGGAGCACTGCATCATGGGACAACAACAACTTTTATTGCTCACGCTGGCGGCCATTTTGGTTGGCATCGGCGTGTTGCTCGGTATCAACATGTTTCAAGAGAACGCGGCCCAAGCCAATTTGGACGCCGTGATTCAACGCAGCTTGTCGCTCGGTTCACAGGCGCAAGCGTGGTACAAACGCCCGGTTGCCATGGGCGGCGGCGGCCAAGATTTCACGGGATTCTCTCTGACTGATCTTGGATACGCAGCCGCTAGTGACACGACTGAAGATGGAATCTTCACTGCTAGTGTTCTCGGCGCCACTTCAATTAGAATTACCGGAATTGGTAAAGAGGATCTTGGTGGTGTTAACGCCAATCCATTGGAAGTGGATGTGACCGTGTCGAGCAATAGCGCGGCAGTTTCTGCCGTGAGAAAATAGTGATAGCAATGGGACAGGCCTTAGGATTAGGTCTGTCCCACAATGCCGCATGGCCGATGAGATGGTTTAATTCAATGATGATGAAAATAGTCGTTACGCTTCAGGAAAAGCTTATGCCACTCTTTCGCGCCCGTGCCACCATGACCACAGAAGCCAAGGCAATGCAATTCTCCGGTTGTAACCTGCAAAGACTTTTTCTTGAGCGCCGACTGAACCAATACAGTTCAGGAGGACTGACTCATGGGACAGCAACAGCTTTTGCTTCTCGTTTTGGCGGCGATTCTCGTTGGGATCGCCGTGCTTTTAGGAATCAGCATGTTTAAAGACAACGCCGCGCAGGCCAATTTAGACGCCGTCATTCAGCGTTGCATGAATCTCGGGGCGCAAGCCCAGGCCTGGTATCGACGCCCGGCGGTGATGGGCGGCGGCGGTCAAAATTTTACCGGATTTGATCTGACCGCCCTGGGATTTGCCGCCAGCGACACCACGGATGATGGGATTTTTACTTCCGCGGTGGTCGGCCCCACTTCCATAACGATCACCGGAACCGGCAAAGAAGATTTAAATGGTGATGGTAATCCGCTGATCGTGACGTTGACAGTAACAAGTAATAACACCTCTACCGCAGTAGCAAAATAGACGTATTTTCGGGACAGGTGGTTGAGCCTGTCCCGCCAGTGTGGATTCGGGAAAAAAGTATTTCGGGAAATTTATGGCGGAATTTCGTTATCAAGGCGTTACGCTCAAAGGCAAGCCGCTGCAGGGCACAATTCTCGCGCCCAATCGTTACGAGGCCAAGCGCAAAATCACGGCGATGATCGCCGAACAAAAAGTGCGCGTGCATGCCTTGCACAAACGCGTGCCGTTCGCCTACCGGGTGCGCAAGCCGGGCACCGAGAAGGTTTTACGCGGCGAGATTTCCGCCTTCTCGGCGCAGGAAGTGCGCGAATCGTTAACCCGCATGGGTTATCAGATTCTCGAAGTGCATCGCAACTTCTTTCGCCCGCAGCTTAAGGTACCGCAAAAAGACATCGTTATTTTTATCCGCCTCTGCGCCGATCTGCTCCGCGAACAATTTCCCTACGATGAAATTCTTTCCATGCTGGCGAACGACATGGAAAATGCGCGGCTGCGCGAAACGGTTTTGGAGATCCACAAAGATCTCAAGATGGGCAAGGAAGGGAAACAGGTCTTTCTCAAACACGCTGACGTGCTGGGCAAATTTACGGTGCACATGTTGAGCATCGCGGCCACCAGCGGCAATATGGCGGAAATTTACGAGAACACCGCCAAATTTTTGGAGCGTAGCGGCGAGTTTAAAAAGAATATTCGCGGCGCGCTGTTTATGCCGGCCGTGGTTTTTGTCGCCGCGTTGGGCGCGATGGTGTTTTATATCTCATACATCTTTCCAAAAATCGCCGGCCTGTTGTTGAAATATAAAGTTGAAGTGCCGCCGATGACCGCCGGCACCATGAAGGTGAGCCAATTCCTGCAGGATAATGTTCTGGCGATCATTTTCTTTACGTTCGCCCCGATCATCGGATTGGTTTCCTACTGCCGCAGCGAGCAGGGGCGTGTGGTCTGGCACAAGTTTATGCTCGAGCTGCCGGTGGTCGGCAAACTGATTTATAAAACCTGCATCGAAGTGTTTGCGCGCGTCTTTCACGCGTTGTACAGCGGCTCCGGCGAAAATATCGAAGTCATCAAGATTGCTTCCGAAGCCTGCCAGAACAGCTACATCGAGAAAAAAGTGAAAGAGACGGTGATTCCCGCGATGCTGCGCGAAGGCCGCGGGTTGAGTGACTCGATGGAAGGCTCTGGCATCTTCCCCAAAAATGTGATTTACACATTGCGCAGCGGGGAAGAGTCGGGCACCCTGCGCGAAGCGATGCTGCGGCTGGCGAATTTTTATGAAAAAGAAACGACGCATAAAATGTCGCGCGTCCTCGATGTGATCAATCTCGTGCTGTCGTTGGTGATCTCGCTGATGATTGTCGGTATTACGTTGCTCTCTTCGGAAGTCGGCTTCATCTCGCCGCCCACCACGCCGAGCACGAATAGGCGGTAACAAAATAGTTCGTAGTGGCGCCCTCCGGGCGTAGCCTTCAGGCGCTGTTTTTTGATATGATACAAAGCCAATAATATTTTTAGCAAATAAGTTTATACGCCTAAAGGCGTTACTACCAACGAGGGTTATCATGGAACCGATGAGTGTGCGCATCGGGCAGCTTTTGTTGCAAAAGCGCATCATCAATCAAACGATTTTTGAAAAGGCCCTGCTGGTGCAAAAGCAGGAACCCGCCGGACGGCAACGCCGCCTGCAACAAATTTTGATTGAAGATTTCCAGGTCAACCGCCACGCGGTTTATAGCGCCATTGCGCAACTCTACGCGTTTAAAGAAATCGACGTGGCGACGGAAAAACCGGATGACACCCAATTAGAGTTTATTCGCCGGACACTGGACACTTGCGCTGAAGAAGCGCGCAGCCGATTGCTCAATAAACGCGTGTTGCCGTTTCGTGCCAGCGCCACCAACCGCAATGTCTTGACGATTATCGCCGCCGATCCGCTCGACCGCGAAATTCCGCTGCTGCTGAAAGATTTGCCGTACACGCAAGTTGAAATCGCTTACTGCCAATTTGAGCAGGTGAGCGCGCTCATCGAGCGGGTGCTGGCATTCAAAAATGAGTTTTTACAGCAACTGGAAGATTCGGCGCAGAATGTTGAAGTCGTCAACGCCGAAGAAGAAGACAAGGTTGATGAAGCCGCGCTCGATGCTGAAATCAACCGCAGCATGCTCACCAATCTCATCGAAGGCATGCTGGTCGAAGCGGTGCGCAAGGGCGCCAGCGACGTGCACATCATTCCGAAAGACGGCAATCTGACCGAGTTTCATTTCCGCCTCGACGGCAAGCTGCAACTTTGGCATCCGTTGTCGAGCGTCAAGCCGGAGTCAGTTGCCGCAGTCATCAAAGATCGCTCGATCAACATTGATCGGTTTAATCGTAATATCGCGCAGGACGGTTTCATTCAACGCAAAATCGATGATTACAGCATTCGCTTTCGCGTCTCGGTGCTGCCCATCGTGGTTTCGGAGTCGAGCCGCAAATACGAAAGTATCGTCATTCGCGTGCTTGACGATCGCAAGGTGATCACCGATCTCGGTCTGCTCGGGTTGCAGGAACAAGCGCAGCGCGATTTTGAAACGGCGATTCGCAAGCCGCAGGGCGTCATCATCGTCACCGGCCCGACCGGCAGCGGCAAGAGCACGACTTTGGTGGCGGCGTTGTGCCGCATTATGGATCCGAGCAAGAACGTCGTGACGGTGGAAGAGCCGGTGGAATATATGATTCGCGGCGCCCGCCAGGTGAAGCTCGGCCCCAAATTGAATTTTGATCAGGCGCTGCGCTCGATTCTCCGGCACGATCCGGATATCGTGATGGTCGGCGAAATGCGCGATTTGAAATCCGCCGAGATTGCGGTGAGTTTGGCAAACACCGGCCACATCACGTTTTCGACGCTGCACACCAACGATGCGCCCAGCGCCATCTCGCGCCTCTACATGCTCGGCGTCGAACCGTTTTTAATCTCGAATGCGATTAGCTTGATTATGGCGCAGCGGCTCGTGCGCAAGCTGTGCGAACATTGCAAAAAGCCCGTGCGCAACATCGATTTGGAGATGGCGCGTTACGTCGGCTTTACCGATCACGAAATTCGCACCACCACTTTTTATCAGCAGACCGGTTGTGAAAAATGCTACGCCGGTTATCGCGGCCGCCAGTGCATCACCGAAGCGCTGCTGTTCACGCCGGAAATCCGGCAGATCATTTTGAAAAATGCGCGGAACATCGATGAAGATATTGTGCGGCAGGAAGCCATCCGCGGCGGCATGTTAACCCTGCGCGCCTCCGGCCGCGAGCGCATCAAAAGCGGCACGACGACGATTGAAGAAGTGGTGGCCGCCACGGTGGAATGAGTTTAGTAGCCAGTCTTCAGTGATCAGTATTCAGTTAACTGATCACTGAAGACTGGAAACTGGAAACTGAAGACTGAGACAAGCCATGGGTTATCGAGAATTATTTTTGGTGATGGCCGGCAGTATTTTGTTAACGCTGCTCATCGTCCAAATCAACACGCACAACGTCGAAGGCAGCGAAGCGTTGCAACAGATGGAATTGACCCATACGGCTACGGCCATTGCCCAGCAGTTTATCGACGAGGCCCGCGCGAAAAAATTTGACGGCCAGGTGGGCATGGCCGACGCCAGCACGTTCCCGGGCACGCTGACGGCATGGAATAATCTCGGACCCGGCAACTGGGAAGTGTATCCGGTTTATAACGATATCGATGACTATCATGGGTTTAATAAAACTTTTTATGTAACCGGCACGGCCATCGACTCGGTTTCAACCAACGGCGTTCCGTTTACGGTGGCGATTCAGGTGCAATATGTGAGCGCGGCGAAACCGGATTCGGCGGTGCAAACCAACACATTTTTAAAAAGGATGACGGTCACCGTCTCCAGCAGTTGGTTGCCGCATAGTGTGACTGTAAAACAGGTTTTTAGTTATTTCGGCGTGAATATGTAGTGGCGGAATTGCCGGTTCGGAAGAAAAGGGAGTTTTTTGCACGAACGCAAACCTTAAGGACGGGATAAACGATGAGTTCCTGGATCGCTTTAATCGGCAGCATTGTCATCGGCGCTTTAATTTTGCTGTCGTTCCAGCAGTTTCAAGGCGAAGTGACGCGCGATTTATACGTGAATACGATTGAGCATATGACGTACAACAACCTTGACGGCGTCACCAGTTTGGTGGAGTATGATTTTTCCCGCATCGGTTTCGGCATCAACGACCCGACAGTGGTGGCCATCACGCAGACGGATACCGCCGGGTTATGGTACCGGTTGGATAGCAATGGTGATGGAACTTTGGAAAATGTGCATTATTATTTGAGCGATGTCAATGCCGCGTCCATGACGGCCAATCCGCATGATCGCCTGCTTTTGCGGCAAGTGAGCGGCGGCACGCCGGACACGGTTTCTACCGGCGTCAGAAGCTTTCGCCTCACGTATTATGATGGTGACGGCAATATTGCGGCCTCGCCGCTCGAGATCAAAACGCTGGTGGTGAGTCTTGCGCTCGAAAGCGCTTATGCTTACGACAATCAGTATCCGCGTTTTGTTTGGCAAAAGCGCATTACCCCCTCAAGTTTGGTGATGTATTAAACCGGAAATTTTAACTCGCGAATTTTGGTGCTATGGGAAAAGGACTTTTGATTTTGATCGTCGGTTTTGCCGCGTCATTCGGCATTTTGGCGCAGGGCAAAAACCAGCGTTATGTTGAATCCGTGGATCGCATGGTCGATCGCTACGGCGGCTACACGGCAAAGAATGCGGCGGCCAGCGGCGCGTACATGGCGTTGAATCAGCTTTATCTCAACCCCGCCTGGCGCGCGGGATATAATAACCTCTCCATTGGCGGCAATGTGTTTTCCGTGTCCATTCAAGATCAAAGCCAGAACGCGGCGCTGGGGCCTTACAAGCTTCGCATTCTGTCGAACGGCGGCAACGCCGATGGAGCTAATTTGGCCGACGTGACCGTCTTCACGAAACGCTTTCAGGAATTTGCCGTGTGGGCGAAAGACACGGTGCAAAATGTAAATTCTTTGGATTCGCTGGGAAATCCCAATGCGAATTTGACCATAAAAAATGCGCCGTTCATGCCCAAAATTGATAAAGCCGCCATGACTGATGAAGCGGCGAATCAAAATCATCTGGTTGGCGATGAATTGGATATCGAAATCGGCGGCTCGCATTTTCATCCCAGTAGCGGCTTTCCTAATAACAGCTTTTATTATGACTCGACCGCGATTTCCACCGTGCCTAATGTTATTCACGTGAATGGAGATCTTCATATCCGGGATGGCCGCATCGTTTATGGAATTTACATTGTCGAAGGCGATGTTTTGCTCAATGAAAACGCCAAAGTGCGCGGCGTGCTTTATCTGCCCAACCCTTCTTCGCGAGTTTATAACCGCGAAAACGCCAGCAGCCAGGTGCAGGGCGGCATTGTGACTTGGGGAGAGGTTGACGGCGACGGCTACCCAATTAACGTTCGACACCGGCCGAAATTTTTGTACGAATTGGTGTCAAATTATGCCTCCAACAATCCGCCGTTACGAGTGCTGACGTGGAAATGAAATAGGGCGGCGTAGCCTGGCATGATTGCATGGCTGAGAGTTCGCGTGAATTTAATTCAGGTTGTGTGTTGAAAAAGAGGATGCGGTAAGATGTTAGATCAACGACTACAGGACGCCAAAGACCTGCTGGCGATGCTTTATGAGCAGGTCGGCGCCAGCGGTGAAGATATCGAATGGCTGACCAATGTCGGCCAGATGTTGGATCGCCAGCTCGAGGAACATCGCCAGCGTTTGAAACAAGCGATGAATTTTTTAATGCTGGCGATGGAAAGCAAGGAAGCTTCGGATTTGGATTTTGGCGGCGTCGGCAGCAACGGCTTTGTCTGGCTGCGTATTTACGGCGTCAAACGGCCGGTTTATCCGGAACTGGGTGATTTCACCAGCGAGGAAACCGATATTTTGCTGCTCAATTTGCTGACCGCCGGCCAGCGCGAAGAGCTGTGGAAAACCCGGCAACTGGATTTTTCCTATCAACTCGTAACTCCGACCGGCCGCCGGCGTTTTCGCGCCTCGGTTTATTTTGAGTTGAATCACCTGGTGTTAAGTTTGCGCCGCATCAATCCGGAAATCCGGCCGTTTCAATCGCTGGGTTTTCATCGCAATGTCGCGCGCTTGTTTAATTTGGAATATGAACGCCGTGGCATGGTGCTGGTCACCGGCATCACCGGCTCCGGCAAAAGCGCGACACTCGATTCCATCATCGATGCAAACAATCGGCATTCCAATGGGCACATTGTGATCATTGCCGATCCGCTGGAATACATTCATAATTCGAATAAATGCGTCGTGCGCCATCGTGAAATCGGCCGCGATGTGCGGTCGTTCAAAGACGGCACGGTGCAGGCGCTGCGGCAGGATCCTGACGTCATCGTCATCGGTGAGATGCGCGACGCCGAAACGATCTCGACCGTGCTGGAAGCGGCGGACAGCGGCCATAAAGTTTTTACCACGCTGCACACCTCTTCCGCCGTTGAAAGCGTCGACCGTATTCTCGGCGAAACGCCGCCGATCGAGCAGCAACGCATTCGCGAGCGTTTGGCCAGCGTCGTTTCCTGCGTGGTTTCGCAAAAACTGGTGGCGACCGTGGACGGCAAATTGGCGCTGGCAAAAGAAGTGATGATCGGCACGGTGCCGGTGCGCTCGGCGATTCGCAATAACCGCACGGAAGAAATTTATCAGATTATCCAACAAAGCAATAATGACGGCATGATTACTTTGGAGCAGGATTTGGCGCGACTTTATAAAAATGGCATCATTACTTATGACGAAGCCATGAATACGGCCAATAATAAAAAACGTTTTGAGGATTTGATGCGCTACGATCGCGT
>CAYUVM010000034.1:0-15597 GCA_964447935.1 uncultured Cytophagia bacterium
ATAAAATCCTGATAAAAACGCGGCTTGGCGGCATGGAAACCGCCAACGCTTTGAATTCCCTGTGCCGACCAGCGCAGTTCGCCAAAGAGTTGGCCGGCAGGATAGAACCGGTACAAGGAAGTGTCCGATTTGAAAAACGCGCTAATAGCATCGGGCTGCAAATAATCCGGCGTTTCTTGCTGCGGGTAAGTCTGGCCGATTTTTTTGTCAACTAACCAAAGATCGGCCAGCGTGATCAAGCAAATGGCGACGGCAAATGAGGTTGCAGCGATTTTTTTTCTAAGTGTCAAAGCCAATAAAGCCAAGCCCGCGGTTGAAAAAACTGCGACGAACCAGAAATCTTGAAATAGCAAAGCAAAACGCGCGCGATCCACCGCCTCTTGTGTATTGGCGTCATATTGATCCGGATACAGCCCGCGCATGAAACTGAAAAAGCCGTCTTGGAAAATGGTCAAGGCCAGCACCATCATAACCAGCCCGCCGAACGCCAGCCACAGTCTTTGCGCCATTTTATCGTTGATCGCCATGGCCTCTTTCGTGCTTACCGCGCGCACGCGTGATAAAATTCCTTCCAGCCCGAGTCCGGCGAGAATGGCCACGGAGCATTGCACGAGAATAAGAATCATCACCGGTACGCGGAATTTGTTAAAATAGGGAAAGTAGTTGTAAAATAGTTTATAAAAAACAGCAAAGTGATGGCCGAATGAAATGAGCAATGCGAGTAGAACGGCAATACCTGAAAAAATAATGAAGCTTCGGTTTCGTTCGCCACGCGCCAAATTGAGTACAAAACCAACAACCGCTAGGGCCAGCACAAGAATGCCCATATAATTCGGATAATCCGTGAACGGCATGTTGCCCCAGTAGGTCTGGCCGCCGAAGCCATAGAATGAGGGAATGATGAATGTCATTATCTCGCCGGGTGAAAATGACCATTGCGTGGCATACTCAAAACCGACGCCAGTGTCTTTGGGGCCGGCCGGGGCCTGCAAAACTGAAGACGCGCCGCGTATTGAATACGGCGTGTATTCTTGCAGCGGCAAATAGAGAACCGCCGCGAGTGCGCCTGCCAGCACCAAAGCGCCGGCAAACCCACCCAGCATGGGCGTGAGGCGTTTGAAGTCTTTTTTAATGAAGACGGAAATAACCTGACACAAAACATAAAGACCGACGAATAACAAAATGTAATATGAAATTTGAACGTGCCCGCGTTGAAATTGAAAACCTAAAATTAATCCAGCTAAGCCGAGATTACGCCAGGAGAATTTTTCCATGAGCCGGTCAATCGCCCATAATGCCCACGGAATGTACGCTGACGTCATCATCTGCGAACCGTGCCCAAAAACTTGCATAAGAATCAGAAAAGGCGTAAACATGAAAGCGAGTCCGCCCAGAAGGGCCGGCCAAAAGCCTGCGCCTTTATGTCGCAAAAAAATGAAGACACCCATGGCGGCAAGAACATAGTGCAAGGCCGGAGAAAACATCGCTGGCAGCGTGATTAACCGCGCCAGTGGCAGCAATAGAAGGCCGGGCATGTATACGAATGGTGTGTACATTAAACTGGCAAAGCTGGGGATGCCGGCAAAAGTGTAGGGCGACCATTGCGGCAGCGTCCAGGTTTCCCAAAACGCTTTGTCCAGCGGCGCGGTCATGCCTCCGGCGGATTGCGCGTCCGGTGACACATAAGTGCGGCCGCCGAAAATTGTGGAAAAGAAAAAAATCATCGCGAGCAGAAAATAAATGCCGCAAGCAATGAGATTCGGATGTTGCGCCAACCAAGTGGTTGCTTCTGGCGCGTGTTTTTGCGGCACGGCCATCGGCTTATGCGTTTGGGACTTTTTTGCCATAAGCGGGGTAAATCCTTTGCAATGACGATGGTAAAATAATCACAACATTGTAAGAGCAACTTAACGACAGATTGAAATACTACTCATTATTGTAGACAAAAACAAGATATTTCTTGTTGCAAACGGTCAGAAATCTTAATGAGAAGCGGCCTGTTGAATCAAAGCTACCATCTGATTGGCCTTTTCCTGCCAATCATTTTCGACCGCGAGATTTCGACGTTGTTCGGCGTGGGTGGCAGCCGTTGCCAGGGCCGGCTCTATTTGGGCGGCAAACTCCGCCGCCTCTTCCGCCAAGAAAACATGATCACGCATGGCGATTAAATCTGGGGACAGCGCCATGCTCACCACTGGTTTACCCGCGGCAAAATATTCGTACAACTTGTTGGGATTCAAGAACCGCGTCAAATCATTTTTCAGCAAGGGAATGAGACAAACGTCCGCCGCCGCGAGATAGGCGGGAAGTTCATCATGTTTAACCACCCCGAGGTGTTGCACATTGGGCGCCGCGAGCAATTTGTCCATCTGTGGGCGAACTGCCGGTACCGCGGGCCCAATGAGGATAATTGTTTTATCTGGATGTTTCATTGCCACTTCTTGAAAGACCGCGAAATCCGTCCATTCCGAAATCGCGCCGATATAAAGGAGAATCGGGCGCGAGCGAAATTTAACGAGCGCAGCCGCCGGGGCGGTTTTTTTCAAAAATAGGCTGCTGTCCACGCCGTTGCCGATATAAACAATTTTCTTTTGCTGCGCCGCCGGAATAATTTCGGCCAGTGATTGCGAGGCGCAAACGATATAATCGGCACGCTTACAAACGCTGCGAAAATATTTTTCCGCCCATCGCGGCGTCAGCGGAAAGCCCAGGTGATTATCGTTGCAATCATAAATCACCGGACGGCCTTTGGCCAACCAACGCACTAATGGCGCCGCATAAACATTGGAGATCATGATCAAATCGGCGTGCTGCAAACCGCTGCGGCGAATCAGTCGTGCCGCCCAAAGCGCAGCGACTAAAATGATCATGGCCCGCACTAACTTGAGAGACACCAGGGCCTGTAACCAGCGTTGTGGGAAATTTTTAAAATAAGGCAGTGTGACAAAGCCGATGTTTTTATCCCACTGCAACCGCAAGCTGTTCGGTTTGCCGGCGGTGTACGGCTCAATAAAAAGAATCTGCCAATCTGCCGGAAAGCGCCGCACCATCTGCTGCTTGCGCGTGCGCAAATATTGCCATTTGATTTCGCTGAAGAAGATGAGTTTCATATCAGGTTGATTTCCGGCAAATCATCATTTCCGTCGAGAGGCCCTCTTTGATCAAAGCGAGACCGAGCAGTTCCAGCGGATAGAGCAGCGCGCCGATGAGAAAGCCGCAGATTTCATGGATTGATATTATTTTTGCCATCATGCGCCAGAGTTTTTTCAATAAATAACTCTTTGAGTCAACCGGATAATTCATGAAGAAAAACATGGGAACGCGTGCAACGATTTTGAACCCGCATAACGATAAAACTTTCTCAATATCTTGTAAAGAACGACTTACTTGAAAATCGGCGCGGATCGTTTTGCCATGTAAAAAGTTATCCGAAAGAATAAAAAGTCCGTCGGGATGCAATAGTGTATTGATATTTTGAATTGCTTGTTCAAATCGTGTATCATCGACAATATGAAATAAAACATCAAACGCCGAGACGATGCTGAAGCGGCATTGTTTTAACGCGCCAAGCTCATCGCCGATATCGAGACGAATAAATTTGTCGTCGGGATATTTTTTCTGCAATTCGTCCACTGCCACTCTAGTGATATCGGTGCCGGTGATTTTTTTAGCACCAAGCCCTTTCCAACAGTCGATGTAAAAGCCGGTCCCAGACCCGATATCCAAAACGTTTGCATCTTGTAAGTCAATACCGGCAGATATCATTGCGGAATTGAACACACGTTTTCTAATTCGGTACAGCCAATCGTTGTACTGTCGACCCAGCCCGAAATAGCCGACGCCCTCCGTTCCAAAGCTTTTACGTAATCGATCTTCCCAGTAGTTTTCCAAATTCATTGTACTCATTGAAATTTTTCTTGCTATTAGTTTTCGAGAACGGTTTGATAAATTTGCAGGAAGGGTTGCGTCCGCTCGGCCCATGTGTTGGCATGCGCGTAGGCCGTGAGTTTTTTCGTATCCCACGCTTTGTTGGCGGCTTCAAGCATGGCTGCCGTTAGCTTTTCTTCGTCACCGGGTGGCACCATGGTACCTAATTCCGGCGCGATCAAAATTTCGGGAATACCGCCAACCGCGCTGGCAATAACGGGTGTGCCGCAGGCCAAGGCTTCAAGCAGAACCAGCCCAAAACCTTCACTCAAACTTGGCAGCACGAGAAAATCGGCCACGTTCATCCAGTCGGGAATTTCCTCATGCGGTTTTCTGCCGGCCCAGATGATCTTTTTTCCGAAACCGGTCATCTGCGCGCGCTGTTTCAACTCGGTTTCCAATTCACCGCCGCCAATCATGAGCAAGGTCGCATTGGCAAGTTTGGCCTGCACCTGCGCGAAAGCATTTAATAAAATGTCGAGGCCTTTGACGCGGGAAAAGTTGCCGACGTAAAGAAAAATTGTGCTGCTTTCTGGAAGTTGCAATTGCCGGCGCAGAGTCGCTTTGTCGCGGCGCGGAAAAAAAAGCTCATCTTGAATACCGTTAGGGATAACGGTAATGCGCTGGCTGTCAATCCCCAGCGCGACAACTTTAGTTTTAAGATCCTGACTGACCGCGTGAACGGCGTCGGCATGGCGCAATCCCCAAATGGTATAGCCGGCAGCAATAAAATTTCTAAGATGGCGACGGGTGTAATAGTTTATATCACTGCCATGCACGGTTATTATGGCAGGAATTTTTTTTTGCCGTGCTGAACGGACGGCAGCAAATCCTGCGGTATAGGCGAAATGCGCATGGATGAGATCGAATTTTTCGTTGTGTCGGCGCAAGAACCCGACAAGCGTCCGAGCAGCCTGTATGCTGTTGAGATACCGGCCAAGCTCGGGCAGCGTGCGGTAGCGCAGATAAAAAATTGGAATGTTATGTTCAACCTCCGGACCTGCCGATTTTCCTGCAAACCGCGAACGAATGTGGCGATAACGAGAAAAGCCGGGGGGATGCGGAACTAAAACCGCTACCGTTGCAGAAACAAAAGGGGTTACGGCGTTGACTTGATCTAATACAAAACTGCCGCCGTGCGGTGGCCAGAGTTCAGTAACAAATAAAATTTTCATTGCAAATTTCGTCGCAAGATTCGCGCAATACGTTGGCAGGCTTTGCCGCCGCCGAAAAGGTTTGTCTTAGTGCGTTGCTTCGCGATTCGCGTCCGCGTTTTATCGAGATGAGCGAGGGCCGCTAAAAATTTCTTTCGATTTGCTCCCACCAAGACGTTAAAGCCATCGGCAAGTGTTTCTACCCATTCGGTTTCGTTGCGCAACGTTATGCACGGCACACGCAGAAAAAACGCTTCTTTTTGCACGCCGCCGGAATCGGTGATGATAGCGCGGGCATTTTTTTCAAGCGCCAGCATTTCAAGATAGGAAACTGGCTGCACGAGTTGAAGATTGGCCTGCGCTTCCAACCGGATTCGAATTGAACGCAACTCGCGTTTGGTCGATAATAAATTTTTTACGCGCGGATGCAGCGGGAAAATCGCAGGCGCCCGGAGTTCGAGCAAAAGTTCCAGAATACTTTGGAGTCGCGAAGCTTCGGTGGTGTTTTCGGCGCGATGAATGGTAATTAAGAAATACGCTTTCGCTGCCAAACCCCAATGCGGCTGAAGATTGGTCCGGTTTCCAAAAACCAACGTGGCGTCGAGCATCACATCGCCGACATTAAAAACGCCGCGACGAATGCCTTCAGCGGCAAGGTTTTTCACTGCCGTGGCAGTCGGGCAGAATAAAATATCGGAAACATGATCGGCAACAACACGATTGATTTCTTCCGGCATCTCCCGATTCCAACTGCGCAAGCCCGCTTCGACATGCGCAATGGGAATATGTAACTTCGTCGCGCCCAATGCCGCAGCAAGCGTGGAATTGGTATCGCCGTAAATGATCACACCGTGCGGCTTTTCTTTGAGCAAAATCGGTTCGAGTTTGGCAAGGATGTCAGCAGTTTGTGCGCCATGTAGTTTCGAGCCGACCCCGAGATGGTAGCGAGGTTTGGGCAAACCGAGTTCTTTGAAGAACACGGCCGACATCTCATAATCATAATGTTGGCCGGTATGCACCAAAATTTCTTGTAAATCAGCAGTTCTCGCGATCTCATGAGAAACAACCGCCGCTTTGACAAATTGCGGGCGCGCGCCGACAATGGTGACGAGGCGAATCATTGATTTTCCAGAAGCTGTTCCGAGGGAACGTCACGCCAGACGCGCGCGGGATTACCCAGCACAATTTTGCGCGCCGGCACATCGCGCGTCACCACTGAACCGGCGGCCACCAGCGCATCTTCTCCAAGCGTGATGCCGGGGAGCACGGTGACATTGGCGCCGATGCGCGCGCCGTTTTTCATCGTCACGCCTTTGTGATATTTGAAGCGATCTTTGGTACGCCCGAGAAAATTGTCGTTGGTGAAAGTGACTTCCGGCGCGATGAAACAGTAATCGCCGATCTCCGACAGCGCGGTGATATAAGCTTCCGTTTCCAATTTGCAGCGTTTGCCGACCGTCACTTTGTTTTCAATGGTGACGCCGCGGCCGACAATCGTGTATTCGCCGACGCGCACGTTTTCGCGCACGGAAGCGAGATCGGCAACCAAAACGTTTTGCTCAATTGTGCAGCCGCGATAAATGACGACAAGCGTTCCGACGATGCAGCGATCGCCAATGCTGCAGCCGGATAATGCTTCCTCTTTTGTAATGGCGCTGGCCGCGGCTTTCATCGGACGTTTGCCGACCACGGTGTGATCGTCGATGCGAACACCGGCGCCGATAGTTGTATCGGGATGAATGATAACGCCATGGCCGATTTGGCAATCCGCGCCAATCGTCACGTTGGCGTCGATGTAACAGTTGCTGCCGAAACCGACATTGGCGCCGATTTTAGCGGTGGGGTGAATAAAGTTCTGCAAAATAGTTCTCCAGATTTACCGGGATGCCATTGTTTTTTAAAGAATGATTTGCTGCTTCCAAAACTTTAACGACACGTAAACCATCACGACCATCGGTGCGTGGCGTTTGGCGTTTTTCAATGCAATCGAGGAAATGTTGGCATTCTAATTTGAGCGGTTCGGTGACCGCGACGTAAGGAATAACAACGTCGCCAAAACGCAACGTGATGTAGTCACCATAAGTGTCGTAATCGATTTTTTTCTCAGCGCGATTGTCATAGATGCGCAGTTTTTCGGTCGTCGCCGTGTCGTCAAAAACCGCCATCTTTTTGCTGCCAACGACGGTGATCTTGCGCAATTTGTGCGGATCGAGCCAACTGAGATGAATGTGGGCTGACACGCGGTTGGGAAAATTCAAGCTCACGAACACCACATCTTCAATGCCGTTCTGCAAATACGTTTGGCCGCGCGCGGCAACGTCGACCGGCTCCTGATCAAGTAAATAAAAAAGCACGGAAAGATCGTGCGGGCCGAAACTCCATAACGCATTTTCATCTTTGCGTACCTGTCCAAGATTGACGCGCTGCGAGTAAATGTAATACACTTCACCCAGATCACCGTTTTTGATTAGCTCGCGCAGTTGCAGTGAAACCGGATGATAAATCATCAGATGGCCAACCATTAGAATGCGTTGCTGGCTTTCAGCTAATGCAACCAACTCCGCTGCGTCGCGGGTACTGAGCGTTAAAGGCTTCTCCACAAAGACATCTTTGCCGGCTACCAAAGCTTGTTTGGCTTTCTCAAAATGGCCAACGGCGGTGGTGGCCACGACTACGGCTTTAATCTGATCGTTCGCCAAGATGTCTTGATAATCCGGTGTGGTCTTTAACAGAGGAAAAGAGTTGCGCAAACGTTCGAGTTTTGCGGCATCGAGATCGCAGGCATAAACGGTATTTTGCCGGCGCAGTTCGTAAAAATTGCGCACGAGATTTTTTCCCCAACTCCCCGCGCCGATAACGGCCAGATCGGGCATTGCATTTCTCCAAAGCTAAAATACCTATCGTTATTTTGGAAAACTTAAGATAATAATGATAAGAAGAATGACGCGCAAAGGCAAGATTTTTTTCGGGTGAACGGTCAATGCGCAATGTGTCACTTTAAAATGAAGTTTAACGCGCCGGTAGATTTCCGGTTTTTAAATTTTCCAGCCACAAACGGCCAAAATTGAGCGCATCCAGATGGCGCTGCCAGACTCCCCGCAATGTCAAGCCGAGGGCTTTCCGCATGTAAAGAAATTGCAGCGTGCCGCCGAACATCATTGTGAGCGCCGTTGCCAGCGCGCCGCCAAGGATTCCGATAACAGGAAGCAAAATTAAATTTGCGGCAATATTGAAAACCGCCACGAACATGACAAAGTTAAAACTCACTTTTGATTTCCCCATGCCCATCTGAATGTTTGAGCCCACCGTGCCGAGTGGAATGAAAAATGCACCCAAAACCAGTATGCGTAAAACGGCGGTCGCTTCATTATATTTGCCGTGATAAACGAGATGCAACAGCGATTCTGCCCCAAAAACCAAAAGCAAATGCAAGGGCAGGAGAACGATAAACAGAAAACAAATCGCTTTCTCGGCGAGGGCGCGCAGCTCTTCCCGTTCGCCGGCCGCGTCAAATTTGGAAATCAGCGGCAGTAAGACCACCTGCAGCGCCTGTGAAATAATATTATAAAATTGAAAAATAATTTTTCCAGCGCGATAAACCGCCACTTTGAGAGGATCGTAAAAATAGCCGATTAAAAAAATGTCGATCTGTGCATACAAAAAATTTCCGAGACCGGCACCGAGCGCATATTTCCCGAACGCTAAGAATTCCTTGATTTGCGCCGCACTGATTTGCAGTCGGGCTTTTTTAAGCGCGTCCCAGGTTAAAATAATCGACAGCAACGAGGCGGCTGTCGCTGCATAAATATTGATCCAGACGACCTGGCTGGTGGTGGAGAGTTTGAATGCCGCATGCCAGACGAGCAGAATAATCAGCGAACCGAGAAAGTAAACGGCGTCAATGATGAATAAGCGCCGGACCCAATGATGTGCCACGCAGATTTGGCTGGTCAAGTTTTTTAGATAGAAAGCCGCGACCAGCGCCGGCATTAACGTGAGCAGGTCGACCAGTTTCGGCGCATTCATTAACGCCGCCAGCAACGGCGCACTGATAAAACAAGCAATAGTGGAAAGCAAAAATACGAAGAGACTGAACAGGAACGAAGCTGGAATCGCCCAGCTATTTTCCTCCCGCGCCGACAGAAATTTTGCCAGTGGAATCTGTACGAGCGTCTGGTCGGCCATTTGGATGAAAAGAAAAACCGCCTGAAACAGGCCGAGCAATCCGAACTCTTCTTTCGACAACACGCGCACCACGGCGAAAATAAATCCCACGCCGTAGATCACGGGTAGGGCTTTATCCAGGGCCGCCCAAAGGCTTTGTTTCAGATAATTGGCAAATCGCATACGGCGGCGCTGCAACTCCTCCGAGCCGGTAAAAATTGCCCCAATTTTGCGAAGAATAATCGGGGTTCAGTTTTGTAAGCGAAAAAGTAAAAGGCAAAAAATTGTCTAGTCATATACTCATTGTGAATTAAAAAGCAAGTCATTGCGAGCCCGCGATTTCCAGTGGGATGAAGCAATCTTATGGACGCAGCCTCTTAAATTCTAAAAGATTGCTGCGCTCGCAATGACAATTTCAAAATAACCCACAATGAATATAAAATGAGCTGAATAGCAATTCTACGGCAACAATAACAGCTTGCGCGTCAACGTCATTTTCCCGGCTTGCAAACGATAAAAATAGAAACCCGCTGCGACCGGTGTTTTAAATTCATTGTTGCCGTCCCAAACTTGAACATAAGTGCCGGCTGGCTTTTCCGCGTCTTCGAGCCGACGCACCAGCCGGCCGTTGATATCGTAAACAGCCAGCGTCACGCGGGAATTTTGCGGCAACGTGTAACGAATCTGCGTTTCCGTTAATATGGCAGTGGTATTGCTCGACACATGCAACGGATTCGGATAATTCTGTTCGAGGCGAAATTGCGCCGGCAGTTTTTCGACGCCGGTTTCAGCAACGCCGGTTAAGACGCCGTTCCAGCGTTTGCCCTGACCGTCGAAAAGCGTCGCGCCATTTGAGCGCAAATCTTTTTCTGTGACTTGGCTTTTGGCGCGCAGACGGACAACGGCAATGCTTTGAGCTTGAAAACCGCTTGCCGCCGCGAAACTAAAATTGGCCCTTCCGGCGTTCGACAGATTATTGACAAACACCACGTTCGGCATTTCCGGACTCGGCTGAATGTCGATGATTTCGAGCGCATTGTCATCAAAGCGCAAATCCACGTCGCCGCCGAGCAGGTTATCGATGCCGGTCACAAAAACTTTCGTTGCGATTTCATTTCTCGCGCTGATTGAAAACGGCGCAAAAGCAAGATTGGCCGCTGAATTCGACACGCCACCGGGTGGGCAATCAAGACCAACGGCTTGATATAACATGCAACTGGCATCGATGCTTTCAACGCGGCTGTTCCGGTCGATGTCGGCGTCGGCGAGTTGATCCGGCGTCGGAATGATCAGGCCGGCGGCAATACGCAAAGTTAAAATCGCATCAGCGGAATTAATGCGGCCGTCGCGATTCACATCACCGCGCGTCCGGCCTAAAATAAATTCGCCGTCGCGTTTAGTAACCGAAATCGCTTTGCCGTTCTCGGTATAGAAAGAAACCTTCGTCAACTGCAGCGGCTGCGGTTGGGGAGTCAGAGGAACCGGCAACGAGGGGTTGACGATCATTTTGATGTTGAACAAGCCGCCCGGCCCGCCCACGGCGGCTCGTGCGCTCGCTATCGAAACATGTGCTACGCCGGGTGTATCGAGATTAGCTACGATCAAAAAATCGCGTGTGTACTTTGTCGATTGCATTTTGTAGGCCGTCAAAGTTTCCGTATCAAACTTGATCGTCACATCGCCGCCGCTGATGGTGGAAACCGTATCAGCGAAAAGCGTAACGGTGATTGTATCGCCCGGAAGCCCGTAAATGCGAGGAATATAAATGAAACGCTTAGAAACGAGGCCGGAGGTGACCGGCGATAGGGCATAGCCGATACTCCACGGGCCACTGCTGCTGCCGGCATACCACATTTTATATGCATTGCTTTCGCGCAAAACAAAAAATCCGCCCAACGGTCCGCTATCCCAGGCGCTGCCTGTACCGGGGGAGAGAATCGGATTGCCGCCAAATCTTTCCCAACGTACGCCGTCGCCTGAAATCGCATAACCAAAGCGCGTCGTGCTGCCGTCGTTCCCGCCGTACCACATCTGATAAATGCCGCCCACTTTTTCCACGGAATTGATGCCGATCACGTTGGATTCCCACGAACCGGGTAGCGGGACGAGCACCGGATTGCCCGCATGTTTTTGCCAGTTGATTCCGTCGACGGATTCGGCGTAGCCCGCGGCCTGCGGATAAAGGCCTTTGCCGTGATACCACATTTTGAATTTTCCATCATAAATGACGCAGGGCACCGCGGCGCCCTGTGCATCCCATGCTGAAATCGGACCGACCGTCAATACCGGGTTGCCGGAGTATTTCGTCCAATTCACACCATCCAACGAAGTGGCCAAACCGATTTGCCGAACGCCGCTGCTCCAACCAGTGTACCACATCCAGTATTTATTGTTGTGGTAAATGACGGATGGATAGTCAACATGATCGGCGTCAAAGCTTCCGGGTTGTCCGTAAGGTAAAATCGGATTAGAAGCCGCTTTCGTCCAAGTAATACCATCGGTCGAGGTGGCAAGCCCGATTTGAAAACGTGAGCCGAGACCGGTGTAATACATTTTATAAATATTGCCGACTTTCAGAACGCGCGGGCCGATGACTCCAAAGCCGGATTCCCAGCCTTGTGTCGCGGTTAGCACGGGATTGCTCTGATATTTTTGCCAACTGGTCTGCGCAAAAGCAACATTCGTTATCAGCAGCGTGAGCGTGAATAAAACCATTCCTCGTCTCATGATGGCTCTCCTTAATAATTTGAAGCGTCCCAATCAAAATGAATTTACAGATTCATTCGATAAATTGCAAGGAACAAAAGGTTTGATTGTTAGATTGGGCGGCCCCTCTTATTTTTACAATACAGACAAATTTATATTTTTGCAGAAGAACAAAAAACTATGTCACAATCTTGCGTCGCAGCAAGATATCGCGGAAGCCGCGTAGCAGCGCACCGAGAGTTTGGAAAGCTCGTGAGGGGTTTTGCCGAAATTGCCGCATGATTTCAACGATTGTTCCGAAGGTCACACCGAGTGCAATCGTCGGCCAATGATGCCATTTCGCGTAACGCTGGAAAAAGAGAAAATTGCCGCGGACTTTGTGATAAATTTTAAAGGTGCCGCCGGCCGCGGCCCCAACTTTGTGCCAGACTTTCGCTGCAGGTTGATACAAACAAACAAAACCCGCCAATTGGGCGCGCCAACTCCAATCGGCGTCTTCAGCGTACATGAAATAGTTCTCATCAAGCATTCCAATTTTCTCAATGCATTCGCGGCTCGCCAAAATCGCACAGCCGGTGAGATAATCGACCATTTCAAGTTGAGAAAATTTTTCAGGCCCATCCACCTGCCGCAGGCCGCGATGCCAGATGCGCCCCGTCCATAAATTGACTTTACCGCCGGCAAACCAAAGCAAATTCGGATCATGATGATAATAGATTTTCGGCGCCACCATTCCCACATTAGCGTGTGTAGCCATCGCCTGAACAAGATGATCGAGAAAATCCGGCGCGACTTCGGTGTCATTGTTGAGCAGCAAGATGAGATCGGCGCCCGCTTGCAGCGCCTTTTGCATGCCTTGGTTATTCGCCCGTGCAAAACGCTCATTGCGTGGATTCGCCAGAATTTCAACCTCCGGAAACTCCGTTTGTATTGCCTTAACGCTGTCATCGGTGGAAGCGTTATCAATCACTAAAATATGGAGAGGTTGATAGGCGACTTTGTGCAAAGAAGCAAGGCAAGCCAGCGTATCTTTCTTGCCGTTCCAGTTGACGAGGAGAACCCAGACGAGAGGAGGGACGAGGTTTGTATTTTTACCGGAAGGGGGTTGCATAAAAAATTTTTATCTACCTATTCGGGGCGTGAAAATTCTCTGACCCCATCAATTCTTCCACCGCTTCAATAACACGCTCCCATGAATACTTGCGTTTCTCAATTTTCACATTCGCAGAAAACTCGTTCTCCCGTTGGTTGTGATAAAATTGGCGGATGGCCTCGGCCAAAGCACGGGGATTATCAGGTGGAACCAAAAAGCCGGTCTTTTGATCAACAACTACTTCCGCCAAGCCGCCAACATTGGTCGCAATCACCGGCTTGTCAAAATTGTAGGCGATCTGCGCGATGCCGCTTTGGGTGGCCGTAAGATAGGGCAGCGTAACAACCTCAGCCGCGCTAAAATAACGCGAGACTTGTTCATTCGGAACATAATCGGCGACGAAGCGCACACATGAATTCAGGTTCAAGTCGTGTGCGCGCTGGCGATATTTTTGTTCGTCATCATAAAATTCCCCCACCACCAGCAGCAAAGTATCGCCAATTTCTTTTTGCCATTCTTTGAGGAACTGCATCGCCTCGAGCAGCACCAGCACGCCTTTGTATCGCCGCACATAGCCGAAATATAAAATGACATTTTTTGCGGTAAGCCCCAACGCTTGCCGCGCCGCCGCTTTCGTTAGAGGCGCGCCAAAAATTTCAAACACCGGATGCGGCGCTTTCCGATATTGGACCGTCGGAAAATGGTGTTGCAGCTCTTTCTCGACCGCGTCGGATTGCACGATAAAATAATCCGCCTGGCGGAATGCATAGTTGGTGAATGCAATATCGCCCGGACGCCGCTCATGCGGGATGACGTTATCGCAGATAAAAATAACTTTCGTCGTGGTGCCGCGCTTCGCGAGTTTTGCGATTGTGCCAAAACACGGGCCGAAAAACGGCAGCCAGTATTTGAAAATAAGCAGATCCGGTTGGCGCCGGCGAATTTCATTCGCTACCCGAACCCAATTGAAGGGATTAATCGAATCCAGCAATTGTGGCGCCGGAGTCACCTCGTGGGAGCGAGAAATATCGCCGCTTTCATCTTGCGTTTTACCAGGAAAGAGAAGTTTGGGGTACTGGCGTTTGAAGGTGATGGTTTCGACCACATGGCGTTGGCTCAAATGCGCCGCCAATAAAGCGTTGTAATGTGCGATGCCGCCGCGCAAGGGATACGCCGTGCTGACGATAATGATTTTCATTTCTTCTCAAAACCCAGCTCGGCTTTGATCCCGTAATTGGGCGTTTGATTCTGCGTCGCGGCGAGCATTTCTCCCATCAAGCCAAACGAGATCATTTGCACACCGATGATGAGCAACAACAAGCCAAGAAACAGAAGCGGGCGATTGGTGAGGTAGCGTTGATTAAATAACCGCTCGTAACTGAGATAAGCGTTGATCGCAAAGCCCAGCATAAAAGCGATAAGGCCGCCCAGCCCAAACAAGTGCAATGGTCGCCGCGTGTAGCGGGTTAGAAACAGCACGGTCACTAAATCAAATAAGCCGCTGGTGTAGCGGGACAAGCCAAATTTGCTTTTCCCATGTTTGCGCGGATGATGCCGCACTTCCGCTTCGCCGATGCGAAAACCCTCCTTATGCGCCAACACCGGCAGAAAGCGGTGCAACTGGCCGTACACCCGAATGTTGTCCGTGACTTCGCGCCGGTAGGCTTTCAGGCCGCAATTAATGTCGTGCAGTTTCACCCCGGTAAAAAAGCCGGTGACTGTGTTGAAAATCTTCGAAGCAAAACGTTTGGAAAATTTATCGTGCCGCCGTCTCTTCCAACCCGAAATCAAATCATACCCTTTGTTCAATTCTTCGAGCAAATGCGGAATTTCTTCGGGATCATCTTGTAGATCGGCATCCATGGTGATAATATAGCGGCCTTGCGCGGCCGCAAAACCGGCGGCGAGTGCCGCGGCTTTGCCGTAATTGCGCCGGAATTGAATCACCCGCACCCGTCGATCACGCCGGTGTAATTGCTGCAAGTTGCCAAAAGATTCATCGGTCGAACCGTCGTCGACGAAGATAATTTCCGCGCGCAGGCGCAAGCGGTTGATCACCGCGGTGATTTTTTCATGCAGTTCCGCGAGCGAAGCCGCTTCATTCAGCAGTGGAACCACCACAGAAAGCGTCGTCTCCGTTTTGACCGGTGCTGGTTGCGAGCGTGCGGGCGCGGCTGGCAAAGCCGGTTTGGCCTTGACCGCGACATGCTCGGCACGATTATTCATTTTTTCGGCAACCACCTGCCCAGGGCTCGTTTCTGCGTTCAGGTTACTTTTGGCGCGGTCCGCATCCGGCCGTCGCGGGCGACGACGAAAATGATGGCGTCGATTTTTGTGCTCGGCCGGGTGAGGCAGCCGTGGTTCGCCCTGCGGTTTCTCGTTAGGTGTTTCAGGAGTCATTGGTTTTCTAAAATCGGATTTTGGGTTTCAGGGAAATTGCCGGGGTCGGAGAGATCAACGCGCTTCGCATTTTGCGGCACTCGAATGACAAATTCGCTCGCGGCGATTTTATTGTTAGCAGTGATATGATTATAAAAAATGGTCAGGCGTTCT
>CAYUVM010000035.1:0-9447 GCA_964447935.1 uncultured Cytophagia bacterium
GGCGATGAAGAAAGCCGGCACCAGACAGGTGAGCACATGTTTGCGTGCATACTCTTGCAGCAATGCCAAACCGCCGGCCAGCGCGCGTGTTGCGCTCTCAGTAGCGATGGGCAGGAAATAAAATGCCAAAAACACGAGAATGAGCCACGCGAACTTTTTCCATTCATCCGCGCTGGCGCTGATCGCCAGTCGCCAATCCTGCCAGCGCAATCGTAGAGCGTGAATATGGGCAACCATAATCATCACCTCGATTCCAACGCAAATTTTTGCAGCACGGTTTTGATCTCTTCCACACTATTGACGCGGCCCTGGCTGACGATCCGGCCATCGATTGCCAAGCCCGGCGTGCGCAAAATGCCGGATTCGGCAATCTGTGCGAAATCGTTTACTTTCTCAAAGTCTGCGGCGAGGCCAAGCTCTTCGGCGGCGCGTCTCGCGCGCTGTTCGAGGGTTTTGCAATTCATGCAGCCCGGGCCATAAATCTGAATTTTCATATTGCACCTCAATGAATATTTGATTTTATGAGCATTTAATCATAAATATATGCGTAAAAAACTGGTCAATTCATGTGCCACCAATCTGCTTCTAATTTTTCAATACATTAAGCTTGGGGTGAAATCGGTTCCATTCTCAAAACTGGGAAAATAGGTGGGAAAATTTTTAGCTTTGGGAATATTTTAATAAACACCAAAGTATGGAGACAAGCAAATAATATTCGGCAGTTGTGGAACTTTAATTACGGCAAATCCCAAAGCGGAATATCGTCAATTTCCTTGACGAGGCGTTGCCCTTTGGGTCAGCGATGAAGCGCCGGCGCTCTGGCAGCCTCAAGGCCGGCTGCAATGTGGCGCTCAATTTCATTGCTCCGACTTGGCCATCCAAACGGTTTGACCATGAAGGCCATTCCTCATCTCGGTTTTCGTCAGATCGAAGATTTCCCGCAGTCAGTGGCCAAGCTGATGGGAGTGGCGATAGACCCCAAAACCGATTTACCCTTTCACCCTTGAGATGTGTTCCAGCGTCACAGGCGGAAGCTTCGCGCGCCGCGGCAAAAAGCAAAAGGGCAGATCGTCAGACGATCTGCCCTACTTTTTTTACATCAGCGGCATGCTTTGCTACACGCATTACTGGTTACTGAACACTAAAACTATTTCGCGTAGATCATCCGCCGTACCTGCGTTAATTCGCCCGCCTTTAAAATCGCATAATACACGCCGGTCGGCAAACTTTCCTTTGCTTCGAAGCGCACGCGATAGGCGCCGCGCGATTGATAGCCTTGCGCCAGGATTGCGACTTCCTGGCCAGTAAGGTTGATGATTTTGAGTGAGACATTACTGTCGTATGGCAATGTGTAGAAAATTGTCGTCGCCGGAGCGCCGAGGGCAGTGCCGGCAGTAAACGGGTTCGGATAATTTTGCGCGAGGAAAAATTTGTCGGGACTCGCGCTGTGATTCGCAGTGTTGACCGCAGTGCTTAAAAAAGTGGTGGCGCTGGCTTCATTGGAATAAACCGAGACGTTGGTGGTGTTGGTGGCGCGCACGCGATAGAAATACGTCGTATTCGCGCTCAGGCCGCTATCGGAAAAACTCGTCGCATTTTGGCCAGCAGTCCCAATGAACGCATAGATGCTATCTGCGTTAGTCCGGCGCTCAATCCGGAAACTGGTTTCGTTGACGGAATTATCCATCCAGGTGAGATTGATTTGGCTGTGGCTCGCGGCGGTCGCGGCTAAATCGCTTGGCTCTTTAAACCAGGTTGTGGCATAAGCTTCGTTCGAATAACCCGAATTGCCTGCCGTGTTAAAAGCGCGCACACGATAGAAATATAAGCGATTCGTGCTCAAGCCGCTATCGAGATAAGCGGTTACATTCGCGCCAACCGTGGCAATGGCAGCATAAGCGTCAGTGCCGGAGCGGCGCTCAATCGTAAAACCGTTCTCATTGGCGGAACTATCAACCCACGACAGCGTAATCTGCGACTTGCTGATCGAAATTGCCTTCAGCTTGTTTGGCGTTTTGAGACTGTCCGTAGTGCCGGTGGTGGCATTAGCCTGGTTGGAGTAACCTGAGATGTTGGTTGGATTGTACGCGTATAGACGATAGAAATATTGGCTGTTCGCGGCCAAGCTGGTATCCGCGTAACTCGTCACGTCTCTTCCCACCTGCGCAATCTCGACGTAAACATCGTTCGCACCGTTTTTGCGCTCGATTTTGAAACCGGCTTCGTTAACCGTATTGTCTACCCACGCGAGATCGATCCGATTATTGCTGATGGCCCTGGCGCTTAAACGGGTCGGACCTTCCATGAAAGTCATGGCACTCACTTCGTTGGAACTGGCGGAGTCGCCGGTGGCATTATACGCGCACACCATATAGTAATAAACCGTATTTGAATTCAAGCCGATATCGCTATAACTCGTCACCCCCGCATCGACGGCAGCCAGGTCAGTGTAGGCGCCGGTGGCGAGGACCTTGCGCTTGATCGTGAAGCCAGTTTCATCGGTCGAGTTATCTGTCCATGTGAGGTTGATTCTGCTGGTGCTGAGAACGGTGGCCGCCAAATTGTCCGGTGCCGCCGGCGAGTCAGGTGGTCGCGTCGCCGTGGCGGCATTGGAATCACCGAACCACAAACCGAATATGACGATACCGATAAATATTGATTTTCTCGTCCCGCTTTTAGCCTGAATAAACTTATGGAGATTTTGCATAACTTTCCTCCTTTGAAATATTATGAAAAAATCAGTTGGTGCCAGCCCTCAAGATTCTCTTCGACTACTGAATACGAACAAGAGCAGCGACATGCAGAAAACCTTTTCCCAAAATAAAAAGGGCAGATCATCATCAGACGATCTGCCCTTCTCTTTTTTACTATGGAGGCGTTATGCGTTCCGGGCGAGGGTTAGCTCGCCCGGAGGTCAAACAATTTGTTTCCATATACTTCGCCGACGCCAGTGGCCAGTTTTCTGTAACCAGTAACCTGTTTCCAGTGAAACAGAATACTGCATCCTGATCACTGAATACTGGACTTACTTCGCCAATGTCATGCGTTTGATCTGCGTGACGTCGCCCGCTTTCAACACGGCATAGTAAACGCCGGTCGGCAGCTTGGCGGCTTTGAAGGTCACGCGATGGTTGCCACGATCACGATAGCCGTCGATGAGGTTCGCGACTTCCTGACCGGTGACGTTGATGACTTTCAAGCTTACGTGCACACCCGCCGGCAACGAGAAAGCAATTGTCGTGGACGGGTTGAACGGGTTCGGGTAGTTCTGATCCAGTGTGATGCTTTCTGGAATCACCGCATTTTCTGCTGCGGCCAACTCACTCGGCTTGCTGATCGAGCCAGTCGCATACGCTTGCAGTTCAACCAGGCGATAGCTGCCGGAGTTCGGCATTTTCAGATACGCCCGCACATAACGCGCCGACACCGGGGTGAAGCTGATGTCTTGCGTCGCGTTCGTGGCGGAGTTATTGGTGTGAACGATGGTCCAGTTGGTGCCGTCGTTCGAGACCTGAATCTCATACTGCGTCGCATGATAGGTTTGATTCCAAACGATCACCACGCGCGCCACCGTGACCGGTGAGGCGGCAAGCTCAACGCGCAACCACGCGATCGGGCTGCCGGCGCTGACGTTGCCGCTGCGCCAGAAGGACGTATTGTTACCGTCGTTGCCTCTGGTCGGCGTGCTGGTGCTGAAGGTGCTGGAAGCCGTGATCGGCTTATTCAACGCGAGGTTGACCGAGCCGCTGCTGGCACTCGTGGCTTGGTTCGAGTATTCCGAAACGTTGGTCGCATTGATCGCCCGTACGCGATAGTAATACGTCGTGGCGGTGTTCGCAACGTTGTCCACATGACTCGTCGAATTCTGGGCCAGTGTGGCGATGAGCGTATACGGACCACCGGAAACCGTGCCGCGCTCAACCTGGAAGTTGGTTTCATTCGTGATAGATTCCGACCAGGTCAGGTTGATCTGGGTGCCGCTTGTGATGCTCGCGACCAGGTTCGTCGGTCCATTCATGAAGGTTCTGGCATCATCTTCATTAGAATATGCCGAATTACCGCTGCCGTTGGTCGCCCGCACGCGATAGAAATACAGCGTGTTGACGGCCAGGCCGGTATTATTGAAGGTTATCACATTCGCGCCAACGGTGCCGATCTGCGCATACGTGCCGGCAGCACCGGTTTTACGCTCGATCAAAAAGTTGGTCTCGTTGGACGAATTATCCTGCCACGCGAGGTTGATCTGGGTTTTGCTCATTCCGGTCGCCGTCAAATTGCTCGGCGCGTTCGGACCGACCGTTGTCGTTGTTGCATCGTCTTCGTTCGAATCTTCCGAACGGTTGCTGGCGTTGATCGCATGCACACGATAGAAATACTGCGTGTTCGCGGTCAAGCCGGTGTTCGAGAAGCTCGTCGTATTTTGTGGCAAGGTTGAGCCGACTTGCGCATAGGTGCCCGCGACGCCAGTCTTGCGCTCGACCACGAAACCCGTTTCATTAACGATGGTTTCCGTCCAGGTCAGATTGATCTGGCTGCTGCTGATCGCCGTGGCAACCAGATTGGTCGGGCCGTTCATCCACGTTCTCGTATTCGCTTCATTCGAGTAAGCGGAATTGGTGGAGGCGTCATGCGCGCGCACGCGATAGGTGTACAACGTGTTTGCGTTGAGGCCGGTGTTATTATAAGTGGTCACATTCGCGGCGACCGAATCAATCAGCGAAAAGGCGCCGGCGCCGATCTTGCGTTCGATCCTAAAGCCGGTTTCAGTCGTTGCGTTATCCGTCCACGCGAGGTTGATCTGCGTCTTGCTCACCGCGGTGGCTGTTAAGCCGGTCGGTGCGCCCAGCGTCGCTCCCGCTTGCGTGGTGGCGTTCGCTTCGTTGCTATACGGCGTGCTCCAGTTGATATTGTAAGCCCGCACGCGATAATAATACTCGGTGCTGGCGCTCAAGCCGGTGCTCGCGTAGGCCATCACATTCGTGCCGACGGAAGCAATTTGCGCATAGGTGCCGGCAACGCCGGTTTTGCGCTCGATGTAGAAACCGTCTTCATTGCTCGCATTGTCGATCCAAACCAAATTGATTTGGCTGCTGCTAATCACCGTCAACACCAGGTTGCTGGGTGCCGCCGGCGGATCAACAAACGTCGTGGCATTTGCTTCATTGGAATTGGTCGAATTGCCGCCGGCGTTTTGTGCCGATACGACATAAAAATACTGTGTGCTTGCCGAGAGGCCAGTATTAAAGAAACTGGTCACGTTCGCCGCAACGGTACCGACGTTCGTATAAGGCCCGCCTGCCGCCGTCGCACGTTTGATCGTGAAGCCTGTCTCGTTGGCCGAATTATCTACCCACAAGAGGTTAATTTGGGTGTTGCTCACCGGCGTCGCGACCAAACCATTGGGCGCGGCTGGTGGATTATCAAAAGTGGTGTCGCTGGCGGTATTGGAAGCATTCTGACCACCGCCGTTATACGCATACACTTGATAGTAATAGATCGTCAATGCCGTGAGACCGGTGTTGGAATAACTCGTTATACCCGCCAGAACGGAGTCGATTTGCACGAACGTGCCCGCAACGCCGGTCGGACTGCGTTTAATCCGGAACCCAACTTCATTAGCCGATGCATCCGTCCAGGTCAGGTTGATCTGGGTGTTGCCCGCAGCGGTCGCCACCAAACCGGTTGGCGCCGTCGGCGCATTGGGAGAAGTCATCGCGCCGGCGGTATTCGAGTAGGCCGAATTGCCGCCGGTGTTGAACGCCCGCACGCGGAAATAATACTGCGTGTTGGCAATCAGGCCGGTGTTGTTGAAACTCGTCACGCCTGCGGCGACGGTGGTGAACTGCACAAATCCGGAGGTCGGGTTCAAGCTGCGTTCGAGTTTGAAGCCGTCTTCGTTGCCGGAATTATCCGTCCACGCGAGATTGACTTGCGTGTTGCTCACCGCGTTGGCGGTCAACGTGGTCGGCGCTGCCGGCGGTACTTGCGGCGTCGTCACCACAATTTCAACCGGTGAAACGCAATAGGTGCTGCCACCCGCATTGAAAGCAAAGATGCGATAATAATACGTCGTGCCCGGGGTCAGGCCGGTATCGCTAAAGTTTTCGACATCAATACCGACGGAGTCAACCGGCACATAAGTTCCGGCTACGCCAATTTTACGTTCGATGCCAAAGCCCAATTCGTCGCTCGAATTATCATCCCATGCCAGGTTGACCTGAGTATTGCCAACCGTTGAAAAGCTCAAATTGCTCGGCGCCGTCGGTGGATTTACCCCGGTGGTGGCACTGGCAATATTGGAGGGCGCTGAGTCCGTGTTATTATAAGCATAGACACGATAATAATACGTCGTGCTGCCGCTCAGACCGGTGTCGGAAAAATTATTGTCATCCGCTCCGACAGAATCAACCGGCAGATAGGGGCCGCCAAAACTGAGCGACCGTGTGATCACGAAACCGGTTTCATTATTCGAATTATCTGTCCAGCTCAGATCAATCTGCGTGTTGCTGATCGAAGAGGCAAACAAGTTGGTCGGCGCGATCGGCGGATCAGCCAGCGTCGTGTCGCTCGCGACATTGGAATAACCGGAGTTGCCGCCGGTGTTGGAAGCGCGTACCCGATAATAATAAATCGTGCTGCCGCTCAAACCGGTATTGGAGTAAACCGTGGTTCCGCTTGCCAGGCTCGCAATATGCGTGAACGGCCCGGAGTTGCTGAGGCTGCGTTCGACTTTGAAGCTATCTTCATCGCTCGAAGCATCAGTCCACGCCAGATCGATTTGCGTATTGCTCACGCCGGTGGCCGTCAAAGTCGTCGGCGCGTTCGGCGGCGCTGGCAACGTCACGGCGGTGTCAACATTAGAATAACCCGAATTGCCGCCGCCATTGAACGCCAGCACGCGATAATCATAGCTGGTGACCGCAGCCAAACCGGTATTCGAATACGTTGTCACATTCGCGCCAAGTGTCGCGATCACGGAAAATGTCAACCCGGAGGTCAACTTGCTCTCGACCACGAAGCCGGTTTCGTTGCTGGCGTTGTCCGTCCACGCGAGGTTGATTTGCGAGCCGCTTACCGCGGTTGCCGTCAACACGCTCGGGGCCGCCGGTGCATCTGGCAGCGTCGTGGCGCTCGCTTCATTGGAATAGCTGGAATTGCCGGAAACGTTGTAAGCGCGGACACGATAAAAATACGCCGTGTTGGGATCCAATCCCGTGCTGGCATAGGTCGTGACATTCGCGCCGACCGTGGTGATTTCAGTGAACGGTCCGCCGGAAACGGTGGCAATCTCGATTCTGAAACCCGTTTCATCGGAAGAATTATCCGTCCAGCTTAAATTAATTTGATCGTTGCTGGCCGCGTTCGCCGTCAAAACGCTCGGCGCGTTGGGCGGCGCCGGGTCCGTCGTGGCGCTGTCCACATTCGTGTAAGCCGAGAGGCCGCCGGTATTTTTGGCCAACACGCGATAGAAATATTCCGTGCTGCTGCTCAACCCGGTGTTCGCGTAGCTGGTGACGTTGGCGCCAACGCTGGCGATGGGGGTATAGCCGCTCAACAGGTTCAAGCTGCGTTCGATTCTGAAGCTATCTTCGTTGGTGGAGTTATCCGTCCAGATCAAATTGATCTGCGAGAAGCTAATGGTCGTAGCATCCAGAGCCGTCGGAGCATTGGGCGCCGGCGGAAACGTCGTGGCGCTGGCGGTATTAGAATAAGAAGAATTGCCGCCGGTATTGTAAGCGCGCACGCGATAAAGATAAAGCGTGCTGGAAGAAAGCCCGGTGCTGGAATAAGTCGTGCTGTTCGCGGGAACGGTTGCAATTTGCGTATAAGTCGGATCCGCGCTTAATTTGCGTTCGATTTTAAATCCGTCTTCATTGCTCGAATTATCCGTCCACGCCAGGTCGATTTGGCTGCTGCTCATCGCCGTCGCCGTCAAGCTGCTGGGCGCGGTTGGAATGGTCGGCAGCGTCGTGGCCGAATCCACATTGGAATACGTGGAATTGCCGTACAGCGTGCTGTTCGCGCGAATCCGAAAATAATATTTCGTATTCGGGGTCAAGCCCGTGCTCGAAGCAGCTTGCAGGTTTGCCGCCGGGTTGCTGAGAACACTAAAGGGGCCGTTGACGTTGTTCGTCGAAATTTCAAGTTGAAAAGCGGTTTCGAGACTCGATTCATCGGTCCAAATAATGTTGATTTGCGTGCTGCTCACCGCAGTGGCGTCGAGATTCGAGGGCGCATCCGGCAGAACCGTTGCGAAGGCCGAATCCGAAACGACTGAAGCGCCGCTCGTATTCAGCGTGCGCACGCGATAGTACCACGTCGCGCCTTCAAGCAAGCCGGTGTTCGTATAACTGGTGGGATTCAATGAATCCACCGAGTCAATTTGCGAATATGTGCCGCCGGCCGTGCTGCTGCGCAAAATCCGGACCGAGTCGACGGTGCTCGCATTGTTCGACCACGTCAGATCGATTTTATTGTTTCCAGCGGTAGCCGTTAGGTTGATCGGCTTATTCGGCTGCGCCAACAGCGCCGAAGTGCAGAGCAGCAACAGCAGCATGCTCCACAACGCCGAACCGATCGTCAACGACGTTCGCTTCCCGTGGGTTGCACGGGTAGAATAGTTATGACTGGGCATAACATTCCTCCAAAGTTAAAATAAAATTAGAGTGGATTAACATGATCAGCGGCTTCGTCTATGGCCTGTACCAGCGCCGTCAACCAAACCAAACGTGATCGCCGACTCATTTCGGGGACAAGTGTATCACGGTGGGGCTGCGCCCGGAGGGCACACGGTTTGCAAGAAACTAAAGTGGAAACAGTAGCTTCATCATCCGGCGAGCCTTCGCATGACCGCACACGTTGGGTTATTAAGAAAAGTCATTGCGAGCGTTTCTCAGCGCAGCAATCCTTTGCGATTGCTGCGCGCCGCTGGAAAGCGCGGGGCTCGCCATGACACGCTTTATTAACCTTAACGCATGCCACTTCGACATCTAAAACGAGTCATCTACTGAACGCCATTTACTGCGCGGCCCACTCCAATCGCCTGATGAAGCTGCGGGCAAATGTGAGATGGATAAGCGCCGCAAAAGGGTTCAACTAAGCTCCCTCATCAGCCATGAAAGAGATAGTTGCCTTTTTACGACTGCGAAAATAACTTAAAACCAATGCGGGAGCGGCCTGCATTCCAATAACAATGACCAGGCTTAGCGCCCAAGGTGAATAACGCTCAATTGTAGGTTAAAAGGAGAATCCGTTCTCCGGTAGGCTAATTTTGTGGGGTGATTTCCGCGCGGCGTCTTAAGCGGCGACCGTTCGGAAATTCTGCTCAAATCCCTGAGACCCAACACACGTTTTTTGTGTAACCCACGCTTGCCACGCGCTAATTTTGCGTGGCTTGCCACGCGCTAATTTTGCGTGGCTTGCCACGCGCTAATTTTGCGTGGCTTG
>CAYUVM010000035.1:9547-15466 GCA_964447935.1 uncultured Cytophagia bacterium
CCACGCGCTCTTTTTGCGCGACTAACCGTTTGCCCGATACAACCGCTGATTCAAGGCAAATTAGCTAAGTATTACCCTCACGGCTGTACTTTGCGTAAAGCTGCGGCAAGGTAAAAACATTTTACCGGCCGCTGCGTCCCCGAGGTATCGAACCAATTTTATGAAAACAAACGTGCATCAATAAAAACAAATAATGATAATCTGTATTCTCCATACAGATTTGACGTGGCCCTCACACTCACAGGTTGGAGATGATCGCGCAACGGCGAGACGCCGCTGCCTGCAGGAGGTTTAGAGAGTGAAAAAGCGAGAATCCCTTCTCATGCGCTTCACTCGGAGGTGTTAGATTTTTTGCCTCGCGCCCCGGCCTGACCAGCAGCGCCTCGTGCAAAAAAACTTCAACAGATCAATACCACCCGCCGCCAAAGACCGCGGAAAAAAATTTCGCAGAATCTGAAAAAAATTTCGCAGTCATCTTCGTATCACCGGAGTGCCAAACTTCAGTTTGACAGCCGTTAAACACAACCGCAGCCCTAGGCTTGGCACTCCGTTCACTTATTTTGCCAACAACATTCGCCGCACTTGCGATACACTGCCGGCTTTCAACGTCGCCAAATACACGCCGCTCGGTAAACTTGCAGCATCGAAGGTGACTTGATACACACCGGCCTGGTGATAACCGTTGGCCAGTGTCGCCACAATTTGGCCGTGGAGATTGACGACACTCAACACCGCATTTGCGCCTTGCGGTAACGAATAGGAGAGCGTCGTCGCAGGGTTGAACGGATTCGGATAATTTTGTGCGAGCGTCACTTCCTCGGGCATGGGCGCAGAATGGGTTACCTCATTGACCTCAGAACTCAACGTGGCGCCGGCGTTGGCATAGACTTCCACCTCGTCGAGACGTTCGCTGCTACTATTGTTTCTGGTCATATAAACCCGCACAAAACGCGCTGTCGTTGCCGCAAACGTCACATCGTCAACCCCGCCGTTGCCGGCAATATCCGTATAAACCGCAGTGGATGTTGTGCCATTGCTCGAAACTTGCACCTGGTAATTTCGAGCGTAATAACTGCTTCGCCACTTCATCACCACGCGGTTGATGGAATAACTCGCGCCCAAATCCACGCGCCACCACATCACCGTGGTGCTGTTCACGCTGCCGCTGCGCCAGTATGTGCTCGTGCTGCCATCTACCGCCCGGCCCGGCACATTACTGCCATTGCTGCTCAAGGCCGTGGCCGGTTTGCTCAACGCGAGATTAACCGGCGCGACGTCGTCGTTATTAATCGTGCCTACAGCTTGATTATCGACAATCGTCGCATTCACCGCGCTGCTGAGATTCACCAAAAATGTTTCATTGGCTTCAACCGTGGCGTCGCCATTTACCGTCACATTCAGCGTCTGCGCAGTATTTCCCGCTGCGAAGGTTATCATGCCTGAGTTTGAAACATAATCGCTTCCTGCCGTTGCTGTGCTATTGGCCGTTGCGTAATTCACCGTCACGGTTTGACCACTCGCCGCGGCAAGCGTCACTGTAAATATCGCATTTACTGTGCCCACATTGCCTTCCGTCACCACCGCATTATTAATTGAAAGTGCCGGCATCGCATCATTATCGGTAATCGTGCCCTGTCCCTGATTATCCGCAAGCGTTGCATTCACCGGATTGCCGAGGTTGACAAAAAAAGTTTCATTCGGCTCATCAAGTACATCGCCATTCACGGTCATGGAAAAATTTTGTGACGTGCTTCCTGCCGCAAACGTCACCATGCCGGAGCCGCCAACATAATCACTGCCCGCCGTCGCCGTGCCATTCGCCGTCGCAAAATTCACCGTCACTGTTTGCGCGCTCGCCGTCGACAGCGTCAACGCAAATGTCGCATTCACCGTGCCCGTGTTGCCTTCCGTTACGGTCACATCGTTGATCGAAATCTCCGGCAGGCCGGGGTTTGGCTCAAGCATCGGCGTTTGAAATATGCCGCGGCCATGTGTTGCTGAGCGAATGACTCGCGCCGCCGCCTGAATATCCAACTCATTCACCACGACATTCGGCAAGCCCGTGTTCCACGCGCTCCAGGTTGCCCCTTCGTCGGTTGATACATAAACACCAAGATCGGTGCCGACATAAACAATCTCCGGATGCGCCGGATCGAGTACAATCGTGTTGCACGGGACATTCGGCAAATTACTCGTCACATTTTGCCACGTCGTGCCGCCGTTCGTGGTCTTGTAAACGTGGCTTGTTGCGCTCCAGCCGCCGTTCGCCACATAAAGCGTCTGCAACTGACTTGGATGCACCGCCATCGCCGTGAGGCTCGTCGCTGCGAGCGCCGTTGAAATTTTCGTAAAGTTCGTGCCGCCGTTCGTGCTTTGATATATCGCGTTCGCACCGGCCACATAAAGCGTTTGATTATTGCTCGGCGCCACTTGAATATCTTTATCCAGGGTTTCGGTAGCGTCAAACAGCAGCGTCCAATTCGTGCCGCCGTTGCTCGTTTTATAGAGATTATTGTTGCCGATCGTATACAACACACTTGGAGTCACCGGATCCATTTCCACCGGTGTCACCCACGGTCCGCTCGGCACGCCGGTGTTAATTGCAAGCCAACTGGCGCCGCCGTTTGTGCTCTTTTGATGATTGCCGTTTTGATACTCGCCGTAAATAACATTGGAATTGCTGTAATCGAACACCACCTCTCCCCCGTCGCCGCCGAGCCGCGTCGTCCACGTTGTGGTGCCGTTATATTCTTTTGTGCCGTTGTCCTGCGTGCCGCCCATCGCGCGGTTGGTGTTGTTAAAATCGCTGCCCATCTTATAAAATTGAAACGTCGTCAGGCCGCTATTAATGCTCGTCCACGAGCTGCCACCGGTGGTGGATTTATACAGGCCGCCGTCGCAACCGACATACACCGTACCGCCGTTGAATGCAATCGCATGAAAATCTACATGTATGCCGTTTGTAATCGTCGACCACGTCACCCCGGCATTGGTGGATTTATAAATATTCGTGCCGCCGGAATAAACAATACTCGCATTCGTCGGATCGACTGCAATCACATTATTGTACCAACCCTGGCCGTTGTAATGATTCGGCGTGTTGGATTGCAACGTCCAATTGCTGCCGCCGTCGGTAGTGCGATAAATCCCAAGCAGTGATGAGCCGTTGTTAATTGTATGGGCAATGCCGGCATAAAGCGTGTTCGGGCTCGAGGCGCTGAGAGTCAAACTGATTCGTCCCATCGTGGTGCTCGCCGGCAAACCCGAGGTGAGTATCGTCCACGTCACGCCGTTGTCGGTGGATTTGTAAATGCCGTTGTTCGCATTGCCCCACGGATAACCCAACGCGGCATAAACCGTATTGGAATTGGAGGGATCCATTACCACTTCTTTCCCATCCCAACCGGAAGTTGTTCCCAGCGTGCGTGCCCATGTCGCGCCCGCATCCGCGGTGCGATAAATACCGTCACGCGTCGCCGCAATCAACACATTCGGATTGTCCGGATCGATCACCATTTCGTTGACCGCTTCGCTCTGCGAAAGCAAAAAGCTCAAGCCCGTTTGCGTCCATGTCACGCCGCCGTCAATTGACTTCAACACGCCAACGCCTTCCACCGCGTCAATATTAAAACCACCTTCGCCCGTGCCGATATAAATGATACTGGAATTGGTAGGGTGTGTCACCACGCAACCGATTGCGAGGGTCGGCAGTTGATCATCCATCGGTGTCCAAGTACTGCCACCGTTTGCGCTGCGCCAAATGCCACCCGATGCGGCGCCGGCCCAAATCACATTCGCATTGTTCGGATCAAATGCGATATCCAACATACGCCCGGCAAAATTGTTTGGCCCAATTGACGTCCAGTTTGCCGCGACTGTCGTATTCGTCTTGGCGAGGACATTGGCGCGCGCCTCGATGAAAGCATTCCATCTGGCGCCTGCGGGATAGCTGCCATCGGTCTGCAAACGCGGCGCGAAAAACCATTCCAACCGGCGGAATGGTTTTTCGCCGTTGCCAGGACCCGGGTTCTGGACTTTTAACAAGCGGTTGGCCAAAAAATTATTATAAATCTCCAGCCCCGGTTTGATTTGAACATTCTTGACCGGCAAGCGTTGCAATTGCGCCCACCCTGGATTTATTATTGAAAAGGCCAATAAAAATAAAATAGGTAAAAATTTAGTTTTCATCGCTTATCTCCCGTGCGAACAATAAGTGGCTTTTTAAATTAAAGAAGGTAGCGAGGTGGGCGAGCTTGATTACCCCAAACACCGGGTCAGTTCAAGCTGGAAAAATTTTGCCAATGTGATCTAATTGGCGCGATTGGGTTGCGGCGGCAACGCAAACGTACTTCTGGAGAATAAGCGAAAACAATCCCACACCAACGAGCAAAAATTCTGATTATCGCCTTAATTATTGAGAGAAAACATTCTAACTGTCTCTCGATGTTCCGGCTTCAAGAAAAGATACTCATCGTGCTTCGCAACAGCCGCGTTACAAAGATGTTACAAAAGACTGTACCGACGCCGCGGCGATTTCGCGGAAAGGCTACGATTTTTCCCGCTCAGCCTCATAAACTCACCCGGCGCTTCCATTCATCGGCTGATGCAACCATTTAACCCGCTCATTCGACCGTTCATCGCCGTCGCTCCATCCTTCTAAAAATTCTGCCGTATATTGCTGAAATCAAGAAGTAAATTTTGCCGTGCTTGTCGTATCGTGGCAAAAACCTTTAATCGAGTGAATCTGAAATGACACTTTTTCTTCTCTACATTTTGTATGCGCTCACGCTTTCAATCATGCTCTCACGCGCCGGACACCGGTCGCGAGCAGTGCCGGCAAGTGGGGCGACTCGTCGTCATCCCACGCGAGTTCTCATTGTTGGGGCGACAGGGGGCACCGGCCGTCAGCTTGTCGCTCAAGCTTTGGAGCGTGGATGTGTGGTCACGGCGCTGGTACGCAATCCGTTAAAACTGCAGATTAAGCATCCGCAACTCAACGTGATTCAAGGCGATGTGCTCGACTATGCCAGCGTCGAGGCCGCGATGCGCGGCCAGGAAGCCGTGATTTCGGCGCTGGGTCACAAGCGGTTCTTTTATCCCACACGGGTTTTGTCGGCGGGCACGCGGAATATCTTGCGAGCGATGCAGGCGCACGGCGTTTCGCGCCTCGTTTGCGAGACTTCGCTTGGCATCGGCGACAGCGCCGGGCGCCTGGGTTTATATTTCACGTTTTTTGTTATTCCGGTAATCCTGCCGTTTTATTTTTGGGACAAAGCGCGGCAAGAAAGAATCATCGCCGCGAGCGACGTGGAATGGGTGATCACACGACCGGGTATGCTCAACAACAGTAAAAAACGAGGCCGCCAGCGTCATGGCGGGAAGATCGGCAACGCTTTGTGGACCGTGCGGATTTCCCGCGCCGACGTCGCAGATTTCATGCTCAACCAACTGGCATCTGATCGTTACCTGCGAAGCGGGGTGGGCGTTTGCTGGTAACGTCAAATCATTCGCGATTTGTTTGAGGTCGCATTCCTTCTGTTAATGTATCATTAATTTTAGGAGAGTAGCGCTATGTTTGAAACCATCATCCAAAGCCTGCGCTGGACGCACATTCTCGCCGGCTTCATTGCGTTCTTCGTTGCGCCGATAGCATTAATCACCCAAAAGGGTGGCCCCGCGCACCGCCGCTGGGGCAAGGTTTATTTCTGGGCAATGACCGTGGGCACGATCACGGCGTTGATCGTCGCGGCGTATCGTCCCAATATCTTTTTGCTGCTCATTGCCGTTTTCAGTTTTTATTTATCCTTCAGTGGTTATCGCGTGCTCTCGCGCAAGCGTCCGGAACACGGGCAAAAGGCAAGGGCATTACTGAAATTCGTGATTTATCTTGACAATAAATATTTTTGATGCGATATTACG
>CAYUVM010000036.1:0-15389 GCA_964447935.1 uncultured Cytophagia bacterium
CCGGCGCCAGCATCACTAATTTCGTCGTTTCCACAAAGGACGCGGCCAATTGCCAGGCGTAATCATGGTCATTCGGCGTTGGTTCGTATTTGGCAAATTTGACCAAATCACTGCGTTCCAATAAATCTTGGAGCGTGGCGCGCAGACTCGCTTCCAGCGTGACGGTCTTTAAATTATCCATGAGTTCACCGGTTGTTTGTTCCAGCGCCGGCACAAAATAACGGTTCTCAATGTAACGCCGGATAATTTCCGAAAGCTCGACATAATAGGCTTTTATCTTGCCAGTGGCGAGCAAATCGCTTTCGCGCAACCGGCGTAACGCTTCGAGCGCAATCTCATGGGCCGGCCGCTCCGGCTCGGCTTTCACCGGCAACAACGTTTTGCCTTGCCGCTTGCGCCAGAAATAATAACCCAAACCGGCGAGCAATAATAACAGCGCCACGCCGCCGGCAAGCAGCGCAATCAACTTCCAATCGCGCGGCAATTCCCACGGGGTTTTAATATCGCGAATGTCTCCGTCCTGGCTCGGCCGCATCGACGCCACGTAGATTTCCAGTTTTTCGGTTTGCAAACGATGGCGCAGCGTATCCGGCGGCATCTGGTAGTCGAGTGCCACGGCCGGAATTTCAAAACGCCCGGTGTCAAAAGTCGAGATCGTATAGGAAATCTCTTCGACCATCCGGCCCTTGACGCGGCGCGGTTCCGGCTTGTGATAATCACGAATTTCAAACGCGCCAAGATTGGCGCCCAGCGTCGGCCAATTGACTTGCACCTTCTCATCATACGTGAGTCGCACCGTGTAATGCACCGTGTCACCAATGGTGATCGCGCTTTTGTCGATGCGCGATTCAACCGTCACCGGGGACTCTTGCGCGTGCGGACTGAAGGCAAAGAGTAAAGTGCCGAACGCGATGCCGCAATGAAGGATTTGTTTCTTTTTCACTAAAGCTCTGCTCATTGCACCCTGTCGTCGTAAATCTGCACGGCTTCGGCACGCATTACGCGCTCGATCAACTCGTTATACTTCTGCTGTTGCTTCTCGCGAATGAAATCCTGCAGCACTTGCGATTTTGCTTCCGCCAACGAAAGTTGCTGCGGCTTTTTGCTCGAAGAGTCCGTCTTGGTGTAGCGCGTCAAATTAGCCCGATAATATAAATCAAGATCATTTTCATTGTAATCAACTTTACTGGCAATCTCTTCTTCTAGCAGTTTTTGCACCATCAAATTTTTCTTCGCCTGAAACGCAGCTTCAAGAACTTCGGCGTTTTTTTCCAAACCTTTGCGTTTGGCAGTGTCATAAAATAATTCGGTGGCAACATACTGGCGCAAAAACTCAACCCGCTTGCTTTTGTCTTTAATCTGCGCCTGCACATACGGCGGCAACCGTTTCATTTCATAATCCAGATCGCCGGTGGTGACTTCGCGGCTGCCGATTTTGGCAACGACGGCGCCCGGCCGTTTTTTCGCGATTTGAGTCGTATCCAAAAACGTGCTTTCTTCCAGCGCTTGTTGCGCATCGGCAGAACGTTGCAAACGCTCGAGGCATTCGACAATGCGCTTGCCGGCTTCCGGCCCCAATTCGCTTTGGGGATACAATTCCTGCACGCGCAGATAATAAGAGAGAGCCGACTCGTAATCCCGCACGCGGTCAAAATAGATATTGCCGATGGTGTAACTGATGCTCGCCTGCTCGCGCTCATCCAGCGAATAGTTGTGCAAATAGCGCTCGTACTCGGCAATCGCTTGCGTGTATAATTCGCGATTATAAAGCACGTTGGCAAATCCGCGCACGCGCTCCGCGGGCAAATTCTGCGGGGCTTGATTGCAGGCCGCCACTAAAAGTAGAAAAGTAGAAATTAAAAATGCTCTAATCATAACAAGATAAAGATGAAGTCAAAATCACCGAAACCGCTTTGCCCGGGTATGAAAAAATTTCACCAGCGGATCGATATAAGGTTGATCTGTGCGGATATTAACGGGATCGACATTCATCGACCGCAACGTTTTCTCGCGCAGCAGGCCGCGGCGTGAAGCTTCCAGCGCAAATTTTTTGCGATTGGCGGCGTTGGTCGTATCCAGCAAATAAATTTCGCCGGTTTCGGCATCTTCCAATTCCACCAAACCGACATTCGGAATTTCCATTTCGCGCGGGTCGGTGATCGGAATTGCCACCAAGTCATGGCGTTTGCTGGCGATGCTCAACGCTTTCTCATAGCCTTCGGAAAAAAAGTCGGAAACGAGAAACACCACGGCGCGCCGGGTGATGACCCGATTCATATATTCCAGCGCGGCGCTGATGTTGGTGCCCCGGCCCTCGGGCCTGTTATACAAAATCTCGCGCAGCACGCGATAAACGTGTTTACGGCCTTTCTTGGGCGGCACAAACTTTTCGATCCGGTCGGTGAAAATAATCAAACCGACTTTGTCGTTATTTTTGATTGCCGAAAACGCAAGCAAGGCGCAAATTTCCGCGGCGATATCGCCCTTCATCTGCGTGTGGGTGCCGAACTCGCCGGAGGAGCTGGCGTCGACGAGCAGCATCACGGTCAACTCGCGCTCTTCGTCAAAAACTTTGACATAGGGATGCCCGGTGCGCGCCGTGACGTTCCAATCGATATTGCGAATGTCGTCACCGAACATGTACTCGCGCACCTCCGCGAACTCCATGCCGCGGCCCTTGAAAACGGAATGATACTCGCCGCTGAAAACATCATTGACCAACGAGCGGGTGTGAATTTCGAGACGGCGAACTTTTTTTAATATTTCCTTGGGAATCACGGCACTTCAATCCGGCTTAACACCTGCCCAACGACATATTCCGAGGTTTTCTCTTCGGCTTCGGCTTCATAAGTGATGATAATACGATGCCGCAAAACATCGAGGCCGATGGCGCGCACGTCTTCCGGCGTGACGTAACCGCGGCCGCGCAGAAACGCATGCGCCTTTGCTGCTTGCGCCAGGAAAATACTCGCGCGCGGACTGGCGCCGTAGGAAATTAAATCTTCCAATTCATCGAGGCGATACTTCTTCGGCTCGCGCGTGGCAAAGACGATATCGACGATGTAGCGCTCGATTTTTTCATCCATATAAACTTCAGAGACGACGTTGCGCGCGTTGACGATATCCGCCGGCGTCACCACAGGGCGGATGGTTTCGAGATGCCCGCGCGTCATGCGGCGCATGATTTCCAACTCTTCATCTTTGTTGGGATAGCCCACCGACAGCTTCAACATGAAGCGGTCAACCTGCGCTTCCGGCAAGGGATACGTGCCTTCCTGCTCAATCGGGTTTTGCGTGGCGAGCACGAGAAACGGATCGTCGAGTTTGAACGTATTCTCGCCAATCGTCACCTGCCGTTCCATCATGGCTTCGAGCAGCGCGGACTGCACCTTCGCTGGCGAACGGTTAATTTCGTCCGCCAAAATCAAGTTCGAGAAGATCGGCCCCTTTTTCGTGGTAAACTGGCCATTACGTTGGTCGTAAATCAAAGTACCGATCAAATCCGCCGGCAGCAAATCCGGGGTAAATTGAATGCGTTGAAACTTCGTTTGAATCGCCGCCGACAGCGTTTTCACCGCGAGGGTTTTCGCGAGACCCGGCACGCCTTCCAACAACACATGGCCGTTGCCGAGCAGGCCGACCATCAGGCGCTCGATCATATATTTTTGCCCAACGATGACTTTGGAAACTTCGCGATTCAGCCGTTCCACAAACGCACTTTCGCGCCGGATTTTTTCGTTGAGGGCTTGAATGTCAACGTGCATCATTCCTCCTTACAGGGGTAGCCGATTCAGATTCGATTGCAAAAAATTTTCCGTAAGCGCATAAACCCGCGCCAAGCGCGCCGGTTCGCCGGCTCCTCCGGAAAATTTGAACAGATCACAGGTTTGTAAAATTTCTTCAATATGCGTCGTCTGCTCCTCCGCCGTCAAGTTGCGCAAGGCGTCCACCACTTCCTGCGTTGCAACGCCCAGCGCTGGGATCTCGTAACGCCGGTGGAGATAGCGCCGCAACAATTTTGACAACGACGCAAACGCTTCTTTTAATTCGGTGGTGTTGATATTAACCGTGCTTTTTAACTCTTCGAGAAATTCTTCTTCTAACGGTTTGACCGCCAGCGCCGCCAGCCGTGCGGCCTCTTTCTTTTTGGCCCGCGCTTCCCTTTGAAAAACCAAAATCGCCAAACCGGCGCAGAGCAACAGGCCGATGGTCACGATCAACCCCAGCGGCGCTTCATCCGGCTCGGCCAACGGATCAATGACTTTGATGCCGACCCGGCTGGTATACAAACTGTGTTGCTCGCCGGTGGCTTTGTCGAGATAACTCACCCGCATTGCATCAACGTAACCCATGCCCAACCCTTCGGGCCGCAGCGAGTATTCAAAAGTTTTGATTGAAGTCGGTTGCCCGTTTTCCACGCCGACCCAATTCGAGGAAGAAGAACCGGCAATTTTAAAATTGGCAAGCGGGGGTAAATCGGGTGGGTTAAATTCAATATCGGAAAGCCGGCCCTGCCACTTGAGTTTAATGGTATAAGCGGCGAAACGGTTCAACGGCACTTCTTCTGACGCCGCAGTTGCGCTCATGGAAACCAGAACCGGCGCCCGCAATGAATCACCCCGGGGTTGCGCGCGTAAATCAGAGGGAATCGTTATGGCGCCAAGCAGGAGCAGGACTATCGTATAAAAACTAAAACGGTGATATTTTCTTAACACAATTAACATCGGCGGTTTGCTTTGATAACGGCTTTATTCATGTAAACGCAAAAAAGCCGTAATGGCAATCTTTCGGCATTGGCAGGCGCTGTTTTAAACCGCAGCGATCTGCGTACGGCAACCTGCCGAAAAAAGGTCATCCGGCTCTTTGAATAAGACGACGAATGATGAAAAAGGTTTTATGGCTTCGTACTCGATTCCGTGGCTTCGTTGGCTTTGCCAGCGGCCTCGGAGGCGCCGTCAAAAATATCGATTTCGCTGATATCCTTGCCGAGATGCTCCAATTCCCACTGCACCGAAGCGGTTAATTCGTGCTCGGGATATTTCGCCATAAACTGCTCGTACGTCGTTTTGGCTTTCTCGAAATTTTTAATATGATTGGCATAAATATAACCAATCATAAACATGGATTGCGCTTGATATTTGCTCTGGGGGAATTTTTCTACCAGGCGCTCGTAAGTCGTCACGGCTTTATCGAACTGCGCCTTTTTGTTGAGATAAATCATCCCCAGCTTCTGCAAGACCGAGTCCGCGTGCGGACTGCCGGGGAAACGTTCGCTCAACTCTTCATACGTTTTCAGAGCGCCGTCAATATCTTCTTTCACTTCAAATTGCTGGGCGGCAGCAAAAAGCTGCTCTTCGCTCATTTTTTTTCCGCAGCCGCCTGCGATTAAAAAGAGCAGGCAGAGCGACGCCAACAACGGTTTTGCCATCTTAAAACCTCCAAAATTCGGTCGGATAGAAATTAATACAACTTTTTAATCTAAACAGTTCAACCGCAAAAATCAAGAATTTTTTCAGGAAGTTAGGGTCGCCGAAAACCGATTCACCGCGAATCATATCCCAATATCTGGTTGTCTGGCGTCAGCATAAAATATGAAAGCCTCATCATCCAACTTGACGAGGCTTTTATATTTTCAAACCGCCTTCACGCCTTTTTCGGCGCTTTCGTCAATGCCTCCACGCCCGGCAAATCCTGGCCGCCGAGATATTCCAGTGAGGCGCCGCCGCCGGTGGAGACGTGGGAAATCTTATTGGTGAGGCCGGACTGCGTGAGCGCCGCCACGCTGTCGCCGCCACCGACGACCGAGAAGGCGCCGCGTTCCGTGGCTTCAGCCACTGCGGCGGCAATTGCCATCGTGCCTTTCGCAAACGGCGCTTTTTCAAACACGCCCATCGGGCCATTCCACAAGATGGTCTTGGCTTGCAGGATGGTCATTCGGAAAGTCTCAATCGTCCGCGGTCCGATGTCGCCGGCAAGCTTGTCCGCCGGAATATCGATTTGCGCTTGTTCCATTGCGTCGGTGCCTTCGATATTCGAGCCGATGACGTGATCTTCCGGAAACATCATTTTCACCGGCTTGCGCGGATTGGAATAGACAGCAACCGTCATGAGATTGGTGGCGAGGTTCAAATGCTCGGCCTCGAGCAACGACTTGCCGATGGCGTGGCCCTGCGCCTTGAGAAACGTGTACGCCATGCCGCCGCCAATCAGCAAATGCGAGGCGCGCGTGATAAGATTTTTGATGATCTGAATTTTATCCGAAACCTTCGCGCCGCCGAGAATGACGACGAACGGCTGTGCCGCGCCGGTGAGCAATTTGCCGAGCGCGGTCAATTCCGCTTGCATCAAATAACCGGCAACCGCAGCGGTTTTAAGAATTTTCGCCACGCCTTCGGTGGAAGCGTGCGCGCGATGCGCGGAGCCAAAGGCATCATTCACATACACGTCGCCGAGCACCGCCAATTGTTTCGCAAACGCGGGATCGTTTTTTTCTTCTTCAGGATGAAAGCGCACATTTTCCAGCATCAAAACCTGGCCGGGTTGCATTTTACCAACCATCGCCTCCACGTCGCCGCCGACGCAATCCGGCGCCATTTCCACATCTTTGCCCAGCAGTTCCGTCAAGCGCGTCGCCGCCGGCATCAGGGAATACTTCGGATCCGGCCCGCCTTTGGGACGGCCAAGATGCGACATGAGAATCAACTTGCCCTGGTTTTGCAAAATTTTCTGAATCGTCGGCAACGCCGCCCGGATGCGCGTGTCGTCCGTCACTTTACCATTTTCCAGCGGCACATTAAAATCAACGCGCGTCAACACCCGTTTTTCTTTGAGATCGATATTGTCGATGGTGAGCTTATCCATATTACCTTCCTTATTCACTTGTTGTTGGAGCGATGCAGATTGTATTCATAGCAGCCAAGTTAAAAGATAATTTTTTTGCCGCGAAAGTCAAGCGTTTTTGGCGCGTGTAATGCCGCCATCATCTTGCAATTTCTTTTCCACAAAGATGTGCGGCAACGCGCGCCAATTTTCTCTTGACATTACCGCAAAACGATGTCAAATTTATTTTCGGAGTCATGGCATTGGTTCATCGCGAAACTGGCAACAATTCGATTCGAAAAAAACAGCTAAAAATCTGCTTCCGGTTTAAGGAAAGGGGATTTATGCTCCGACGGCTTTTCGGCGACGACGTGGCGGAAAATGACGCCCACCTATCCGAGTACTTCATTGAAACGCCGGCCTACCGCATGGCGCTTTCCGGCGAGAAACGTTTCATCATTGGCCGCAAGGGCGCCGGCAAAAGCGCCATTTGCCGCCAACTGCAAAAGCAATTGCCGCAAACCGGCGCGTTGTGCATTCCGGTGGCGCCGCAGCACATTCAATTTACCGCCCTCAAGCTCGGCCTGCGCGACATGGCGCGGCACACGCAGGAAACCGACACGCTACTGCAGCGCGTGTGGTATTACGGCCTGCTCTGCGAAACCGCGCTGGCGTTGACCAAATCGCTGCGCCGGCAGCACGATTCGGATTTCTCGAAAATCGCCGCGTTCGTCGAGAAGCATTACAACTACACGCAACCCAATGCCTTTGATCGTTTGCTGCACACCGCCGGCCTGTTTCTGCAGCAAATGGAAATTGGGCTCGGCCCGCTGTCGGTGCGGCGCGCCGGCCGGCTCGTTGACGCGTTCGCTGTGGAAGCGGAGCTCGATCAATTGCGCCTGCCCATTGCCAGCTTCATCGCCAAACATTTGCCGCAGGGCGTTTATATTCTCATTGATAACCTCGACGACGGCTGGGACAACTCGGCGGAAGCCAACACGTTCATTCGCGGCTTGTTGCTGGCGATATATGAAATTTGCCAGCCCAATATCCCGGTGCGGCTCGTGGTTTTTTTTCGCTCGGATATGTACAACGCCGTCACCCGCGAGTTCCAACACGTCGACAAATACCGCCAATATCAAGAGCATATTTTTTGGGGACGCAAAGAAATTATCGATCTCGTGGCGCAGCGCCTGCGCGTTAACCTGAAAATCCGGCGGCCCCTGCCGGCAACGGAAGTTTGGGACGAAGTTTTTGACGATCAAAACAGCGCAGAGAAAATTTGCCAATACATCATCGAACGCAGCCTGCTGCGCCCGCGCGAAGTGTTGCAATTCTGCCGCCTCGCAGCCGAAAAGGCGGATCAGCGCGCACACTTGAAAGTGACCTGGGAAGATGTGGTGGATGCCGAACATGAATACTCGAGTTGGAAAATTGTCGATCTCGGCAGCGAATTTCTCTCTTATTATCCCGGGTTGAAAGACGGCGTTCTCCAGCGCTTTTTCGGCGGGCCTAAACGTCTCGCACCGGTGAAACTGCAAGAACTGCTGGAAGAGGCGCTCACTGATCCGCGCGGCGGCAGAAACGAGTGGCTCAACAATTTACGCCATGTCGATGATTTGATTCAAATTTTGTACAACATCGGTTTTCTCAAAGCGCGGGGCCAGGGCAAAACCTGGCAAAGCGCGCGCGACCCTGATTTCAGCATCATCCTTGCGGAAGAATTTGCCGTGCATCCGGCGTTTCATCGATATCTCCGCATCGGCCATCGCGGATGAAACGCTAATAAAACAAAAACACAATTCCCGCCCCACTGTTTCGGGGAGTGCTTCAACCAAGACTTTGGCGCGAGCGCTCGGTCGAGCATCCGTTGTGCCCTCGGTTCAAACCGTTCGCTGGCGAAACATTGTCTCATCGCAAAACAGCTTTTTATTCCCACCTAACTTCGGCTCACGCAAAAATGGCTTGTAAAATAAGAAAATATAGTGCTGGCATTTGTCGCACAAATGTGGCATTGCAGTTGCGTTAGACGGGCCAACTTCAAGGAGTTGAGGTATCCCAAACGGTTGGCTGATGCAATAATGCTTGCCGTTTTTGATTCAAGCTGTCTTCAAAAATATTTCAAACGACGCCCTGCAGCATTTCTTTGCCTGAGGGGAAACGATACCTGTGCCTGCAAAGAAAGCTTCGCGGGGCGTCGTTGTCTTCAGCCCAACGGCCATGTTTAAAAAAGTGCAAATTAAATCTTCGCTCTCGCCCACTCGTCGGCAGCGCTCCTACGCTGAAGTTTGGCGTCAACGCTGGTCCGGCAATTTGATGTTCGGTATGATGGTCGTTATTTTAATGCTCGGACTGGCCCGCTGCTGAACGGCACGTTTTTAATATCAATTTTACATTGCACCGCTGCACACGGTGTGCTCTCCACCTCGTACTCGCCTTTCGCCGCCAGCGAAGCGAGTACGAGTTTTTTCCGCATGTTTTCTTCTTGACTTTCCCGCCCTTTTTTGATATGCTTTCATAGTTTCAATTCGCAGATGCTTCGCTCAGAATAGTGGTATTTAGCTGGCAGGGGTAAAACCATGAGTGCCCTCGGCCTTGATGAACAACATGCTTTGCTTAAAATCGTGATCGAACGATTGACACGTTGCAACATTCCGTACATGGTGGCCGGCTCGGTGGCGGCGAACAGCTATATGACGCCACGGGCAACAAACGACGTTGACATCGTCATCAAAATTACTGAAGGCGACATTGACAAGTTGATTGCCGCATTCGAGGAAGATTTTTATATCAACTCGCGTGAAGCCATACAGGATTCACTCAAGCGGCACTATCCGTTTAATGTGATCTATCTCGCGACGGCGGCAAAAGTCGATTTAGTACCGCTCAAACCTGATTCGTTCGCACAAACCGAGTTTAACCGGCGACATCTAATTATGATTCAAGACGAGAACGCCTGGTTTGTCACCCCGGAAGATTACATTATTTCAAAACTACGGACTTACATTACGACAAAATCCGATTTTCAACTCACCGATCTGCAAAATGTTGTAGGCCTACAAATGGACAATTTGGATTGGAACTATGTGTGGGCATGGGCTGAACGATTCAACTTGCGCAGTGAATTGGAGACAATTGTAAATGATCTACGCGGAAGACACACGGCCTGAAACGCGTGAAGTTTTGTTGCGGCTCTGGCGTGCTAAGACTGAAGGCGAACGGCTCATACACGGGTTTCGTCTATGGAACAGTGTCAAGAATCGTATTATGAGGGCGATTAAAGCAAAATATCCTGATAGCGATTCCATTCAGCTTCTGGTTGAAACTTTTCGTTGCATTTATCGGAACGATTTCGCGCCGGAGGAAATGGAGCGGATTTGCGAGCGCATTCGAAAATATCATCAAGTAAACAACGTTGCGGTTTTCACGACTTGAATTTAAAACGCTCCTTTGAATACCAGAAGCCCGCTTCGTCTTGCGGGAAAGCGCGGGGTTCGCAATGACTCACCTCCCAATCCGCAACAAGTTTTCATTTCTACTCTCGCATGACTTTAAGCAGTGGCAACAAAACCTTCCACACATTTTTTGCCACGAGGCGATGGCCAGCCGCGGTTGGGTGAATGCCGTCGGGCAAATTTAATTTCGGATCGCCGCCAACGCCTTCCAGCAAAAATGGGATCAAGAGCGCGCTGTTCTTCTTAGCCAGCTCGGCATAAAGCGCGCGAAATTGCGCGGCATATTCCTGCCCCAGATTGGGCGGCACTTGCATGCCGGCAATGACGATCTTTGCCGCCGGATACTTCGTTTTGACCCGGTCGACAATCGCCTGCAAATTCTTTTGGGTTAAATCCAACGCAATGCCGCGCAAACCGTCATTGCCTCCCAATTCGAGAACGAAAACATCGACGCGGTTTTTGAGCAGCCAATCGACGCGCCGCAACCCACCCGCTGAGGTTTCGCCGCTCAATCCGGCATTTATCACGCGAAAATTCCACTTTAAAGAATCAATTTTTTGTTGAATGAGCGCCGGAAACGCCAACTCCGGATCAAGCCCGTAACCGGCAGATAAACTATTCCCCAAAAAAAGAATTATTTTTTCGGAGCTTGTTTTTCTCAAACCATCGCTCGTGGTGGTGTATCGCATCTCCGCTTTTATCAAGGCCAGTGCAGAGCTACTCCCTGCAATTAAAAAACAAAACATAAATTTCAAAGTCGAAATCAACAGTCGCATTTTATCTCCGTTTTTTGTACATTGAAACTTGCATCGTGTCGTTGCCGTATTGTCTTTAATTATTGCAACTGCTCCTCTGCGACAATAAGAGGCTGTCATCCCGCAGGAATTTTTTTATTGTTAAAAGCAGGTTTATGCGTCACAAAAACTTTCAGAATACTCTTCGCAGTTTATTGACTTTTTGACTTAACCAATCTCAATTCTTCTATGGTTTCTTTTCCAGTTTTAAATGTTAAAAATCTGAGCAAAAGTTACAACAGCGGTGACCGTACTTTAATGGTATTACATGAGGTTTCTTTTTCATTACAAGAAGCCGCCACCTGCGCCATTGTTGGGCCTTCCGGCAGCGGCAAAACAACGTTGCTCGGTTTGTGCGCCGGCCTGGATCGGCCGAGCACGGGCTCTGTGGCCATCAATGGCATCGAACTTGACCCGTTAAACGAAGATGCGCGGGCCAAAGTTCGCAACGAGCAGGTCGGATTTGTTTTCCAAAATTTTCAACTGCTGCCGACCTTGACGGCGCTGGAGAATGTGATGGTGCCGCTCGAATTGCGCGGCGAGAGCAATATTAAAACCCGTGCCACCGACTTGCTGCAGCGCGTCGGTTTGGAAAAACGCCTGCACCATTATCCGGCGCAGCTTTCCGGCGGCGAACAGCAACGCGTGGCTTTGGCCCGCGCTTTTATCAATCGCCCGAAAATTCTTTTCGCCGATGAGCCTACCGGCAATCTCGACGCCGAAACCAGCGAGAAGATCGTGCATCTGCTCTTCGCTTTGAACCGCGAAGCTCGCACGACGCTCGTGCTGGTGACGCATAATTTGGAATTGGCGCAAAAAACGCAGCGCATTATTCGCTTGAAAGGCGGCAGCGTTATTGCGGATGAAAACACCGCTCACCAATATACCGAGAAAATGCTTGCCGAAGCAATTTAAAAATCATGCCCAATAACTTTTCTTTTTTCGACCCGTGGATTTGGCGAATGGCCGCACGCGACAGCCGAAGTCATCGCCGCCGCTTGCTGCTGTTCATGTCATCCATTGCGCTGGGAATTGCCGCCTTGGTCGCGATCAGCTCGCTGGGTAAAAATCTCGCAGACGCGATCAACGAACAAGCCAAATCACTTTTAGGCGCAGACTTATTTATTCGCGGCCGCCAGCCTTTTGCGCCAGAAACGGAAGCGTTGCTCGATTCGCTCGGCGGCGAGCAATCGCGCGAGGTAGGCTTCGCTTCGATGGTTTATTTTCCCAAAAGCAATGGCACGCGACTGGCTCGCATTCGCGCGCTGGCCGGCGATTTTCCATTTTATGGTGACTTCGAAACGGCGCCACAAGAAGCAACCCGATTATTTCGGAACGGGCAAAATGCGTTGGTCGAAGAGGCGCTCATGCTGCAATACAGTGCCGAAGTTGGCGATTCGATCAAAGTCGGCGCCGTGCAGTTTCGCATCGTTGGCCGGCTCAAAAAAATGCCCGGAGAATCCGCTGCCAACGCCTTTATTGGCCCGCGCGTTTATTTTCCCCTGAAGTATCTCGAACAAACGCAGTTGGTGCAACGCGGCAGCCAAATCTCTTATGGGATTTATTTTAAATTTAATCGCGACGTCGACACAAAAAAATTGGTCACGGCCATCAAGCCGCATCTCGATCAATATCGTTTAGGCAACGAGACCGTCGAGAGCCGAAAAGAAGCTTTGGGCAGAGCCATGCAGAACCTGACGAATTTTCTCAATCTCGTCGGATTCATTGCTTTGTTGCTCGGTGGCGTCGGCGTGGCCAGCGCCGTGCATGTTTATATCAAACAAAAATTGAGCGCGATCGCCGTCTTGCGCTGCTTGGGCGCGGCGACGCGACAGACCTTCAACATCTTCTTGTTGCAAGCGTTGGCGCTCGGCATCCTCGGTTCGATTTTAGGCGCGCTGCTCGGCGTTTATATCCAAACCTTGCTGCCCAACGTGCTCAGTGATTTTCTGCCGGTGCAGCTCGAAGCCGCCATTGCATGGCCGGCAATCGCTGAAGGCATGCTCGTCGGTTTGATCATGTCCGTGCTTTTTGCGCTGCTGCCATTAATTGCCATTCGCAATATTTCACCGTTGCTCACCTTGCGCTCGGGCTATGAAACGGCGGCCACTCAGAAAGATTCGTGGCGCTGGGTTTTGTATGCGCTGATCGCCGCCGCAATCAGCGGTTTCGCGATGCGGCAAATGCATGGCTGGCTCCAGGGGCTCATTTTCGCGCTGGCTGTTGGCGCCGCTTTCGGTTTGCTCAGTGCGGCGGCAAAATTATTGACGAATTTTACGCGAAAATTTTTCCCGGAGGCTTGGAGCTACACGTGGCGGCAGGGATTGGCAAATCTGTTTCGTCCGCACAATCAAACATTGATGATGATGCTCGCCATCGGCTTTGGCGCTTTCTTAATTGCCACGCTTTATCTCACGCAACACACGCTGCTGCGGCAGGTGGCATTGACCGGCACGGATCAGCAGCCGAATCTCGTTTTTTTCGATATTCAACCGGATCAGCAGGCCGAGGTCGCGACGCTCATTCGCGCCGAAGGCCTGCCGGTACTGCAACAAGTTCCGATTGTGACGATGCGTTTGGAAGAAATCAACGGCAGGAACGTCCGCAAGTTGCAAGAAGATTCCACGACGGGAATTTCCCGCTGGGCTTTGCGCCGCGAATACCGCTCGTCGTATCGCGACAGCCTGAATGACAACGAGACGATCATTGCCGGAAAATTTCAAAAGCGCCTCGACCAACCGCAGGATACGATTTATGTTTCATTGGAAAAAGATATTGCCGAAGAATTGAAGGCCAAAGTCGGCGATGAATTGGTGTTCGACGTGCAAGGCGTGCCGATGACAACGCGTCTCGGCAGCGTGCGCGCGGTTAATTGGCAACGCATGATGCCGAGCTTCTACGTGCTTTTTCCGCAGGGGGTGTTGGAAAGCGCGCCGCAATTTCACGTGCTGGTGACGCGCGCGGAGTCGAACGAACAATCGGCGCGTTTACAACGGGCGATGGTGCAGCGTTTTCCCAATGTTTCCGGCATCGACCTCGCGCTGATTCTCAGCACGGTTGATGCGGTGTTGAACAAAGTGTCGTTCGTGATTCGTTTCATGGCTCTGTTCAGCATCATGACTGGTTTGCTGGTGCTCGCCGGCGCGGTGATTATGAGCCGCTATCAGCGGATTCAGGAAAGCGTGCTGTTGCGCACGCTCGGCGCCAACCGCCGGCAGGTGCTGCGCATTATGGCCGTGGAATATTTTTTTCTCGGCGGTTTCGCGGCGCTCACGGGCTTGCTGCTCGCGACCGCCGCGAGCTGGGCGCTGGCCGTGTTCGTGTTCGAAACCAGCTTTGCGCCGGCCTCGTTACCACTGCTAATCATCTTGATTCTGGTCATGGGGCTGACGATGCTGATCGGTTTGTTGAACAGCCGCGGCATTATCGACCGCCCGCCACTGGAGGTGCTGCGTGCGGAGGCGTAAGAAGCAAATGAAATCAGACTTGGCCAAAATCATTGTGCCTACATCCGGCTGCACATTTTTTAAAATGCTTCGAGAAAGCGGGACAACAAAAACCTGACGTAAAATACCATAAGGTCATAACGCAATTTTGCTACTCTGCTATTCACTTATCTTTTCTCGTTGCGCTTAAATGACTTCCTGGAAAACCATCACCAGGTAAAAATCAGTCGTCAAATTGGTCCATTGGCTCTAACAATCTGCGTCGCGAAACAACTGCATTTATTTACATAAACCTTGCATAACAAACCCAGGTGACGAATATGAAAAAACTTTCTTTCTCAAGATTTCTTGCAGGGATTTGCCGCGTTGTATTTATCATCATTGTTGCCGGTTGGTCAAATTTAAATGCGCTCGCTACAGGCCGGACGGATCGCTTAAAAGGCGCGCCGTTCTACAAAACTTACAATAAAAAAGCCGTGCTCGCCAAGGCCGGCGTCGGCGGTGTGGCCGTGAGCCTCGATGAAATCACGAAATCTGAGTTTCTTTATGCAGGTCGCGAGCAAGCGTTGCAACCTTTGGTCAACGCGATGACGGCGTATTGGGACAGCCTCGGCATGAGCAAGCGGCTGCCAAGTGATTTGCTGGCATTAAAAGGGGCGCCGTATGTTTATGTCGGCAGCGCCGAGGGCGAAGGCGCGCCGCCGGAAGCCGCCATGCAACGCACTGAGCATGACAAATTCCCGCCGATGGTGATTCATCTTCAGAATGCCTCAGCAGCTTGGCGCACCGCGCTGCGCGAAGCAATGCAAGCCTCGCAAGTGGAGTATGTGATTTGGATCAAGCTGGGCTTTAGTGAATATCCCAAAGCCGGCAAG
>CAYUVM010000037.1:0-15096 GCA_964447935.1 uncultured Cytophagia bacterium
ACAATGGCCGCCGGTAAACAACGCGATCATTACCAGCTCGATGTTTTCTTCCTGCCCGATAATAATTTTGCGCAATTCGGCCAGAATTGCATCGCGGGTGCGTTGCAATTGCTCGGTGAGAACGTTGTCGTCAAGAGGTTGCAAAGGGCGTTCGTAGTTGGTCATAGTCTGCCGTAGAAATGGTTCAGTTTTTTGCTCTTACTCCGCTTCTTAATTTTTATTTGCGTTGAAGATGCGTTAGAGCAGAAGAGTGAATGCGCGTGCGAAAATCAATGCGTCAAGGCATACACAATATAATTAATCCCCAGCTTATATCCTACGCGCGAAAACTCGGGCGGATAACGCGGGTCGGCGGCATGCTCCCAACTATCGCCGATATCGACGTTATGATTGATTAAAACCATCAACCGTTTGTTGTCGTCAAAAATGCCCCAACATTCGGGGTCATATCCGTCACGCTCGAAGACGCGGCCGCTCAACAGCGGGCCAAGCCCGGGCACCCGCGGGTATGAACTAAAATCATGATAGCAATGAAAAATCGGATGGCTCGCTTGCAAACGCACCGGCTCGCGATCGGGAAAAGCCTTGCTAAACTCGAAGCGAAAATTTTCCCACTCTGCCGTGCCGTGGAAATCATCAATCATCAAAAATCCGCCGCGCAAACACCATTCCCGCAGCGTATCCGCCTCCGCCTGTGAAAATTTCAGATTACCGACTTCGAGCATGTAAGCAAAGGGATATTGGAAAATCTCCGGATCGGAAAACGTAACCGCCAACGATTGGTCGTTCACCGGCAGTTGCGTCAGCCGATGCATGCCGCGCAGGAAGTTTTCTTCCGCGGTGGGATAGTCCACCTCCCAACTGTCGCTGTTAAAACGCATGCGAAAGGCAAAAGCCCCGCCGCCCGCGCTGTATTTGATGCGCACAAATGTGAACATGTCATTCTGCACAATTTGCGCCTGCGCCGGCCTTAATATACCGGCCAAGAGAACGAGGTTGAGCGACAATAAAACTTTTTTGAGCACGTGCATGTAGCGTTCCACCAGTGAAAATAATACTTTGCTATTCGGATTTTGCCAATCATCCGAATCAAAAATCTAATGCGTCATCGCGTAAATCAAATAATTAATCCCCAATTTAAAAGCTTCGGTGGAAAACGCCTCGTCGTTCTCCGGCCATTCCCAACCGTCGCCGATGTCGTTGTTGTGGTTGATGATGGCGACCATGCGGCCTTTGTCATCATAAATGGCCAAATAACGCGGCAGTAAACCGCCGTATGGGGCATGATCGCCCACTTTGTCGAAATCAAAAAAACAGTGAAAGATCGGGTGGTCAATGGCAATCGGTTCGGGGTTTTTGTTTGTAACACGTTTGATTTGGTCGAAAAAATTATTCCATTCATATCCACCGCGAAAATCATCCACAATCAGAAAACCGCCGCGCGCCAGATACTCGGTCAAGCGCGCGCTTTCTTTTTCAGCGAGCGTCCAATAGCCGACTTCACAAATATATAAAAAAGGAAAATTAAAAATTTCGTCGTCCTGCAAAGTCACAATCTTGTTTTCATGCGTAAGCGGCACCGACGTTAACGCGGCGAGCGCCGTATAAAGATTCTGTTCGGCCGTTGGAAAATCGTGCGCCCACAGGGGCCCGTTGCCGCGACCGGAAAAACCGAACCCCGAGCGCCCTCCTTCCCATTGCACGCGCACAAACGTAAACGCCTGCGCGGACGACAAGGTGACCCCGTTGTTCGCCGGCGGAATTGGCGCTTGCGCGAGGCTGACCTGGCTTTGCAACCCGAATAGCAGGGCGAAAAATGTCGCGCGGCTGAAAGTAAGTTTTTTGTTTGCGGAGCGCATTAAAATATTTGAACTCATTCCACTGCTTGCAACAAAATTTCCTGGGCCCGGTCGAAATTCGGCGCGATTTCCAGGGCTAACAGGGCGTTCTTTTTCGCCGGGATTTTTTGCCCCGCCGCGAGGTGAGCTTGCGCGAGCGAGCAGTAGGCCTCGGCGCGATCAACTGGATTCATCGCCAGCACAATACGAAAAGTTTGTATCGCTTTTTGCGGCTGGCGGCGCGCTATGAGTAAACGCCCGTACTGGCTTTGCAGTTCAACTTTATAAGGAAAAATCGCCAGCGCGCGCTCGAGAGCGCGCGTTGCAGCAGACGTATCGCCCAGTGCCAATTGCCATTCACTCAAGCGAACGGCTTCCGCAAAGCTTTTGCCATTGTTCGCGGTCAAATATTCCAGTTCGGCTGCGGCCTCACGGCGACGATTTTGTTTCCAATAAAGCTCGGCGAGCAAAAGATAAGGATTTTTCTCGTCAACATATTCCGGCAACAGGGCTTTGGCTTTTTTAAGATAGTTCTCTGCTTCGCTCGAGCTGCCAATTTCTGCCAAACGCGCGCCATAATACAGGTTCGCAAAAAAATTTTGCGGCGCGCTCGTCGCGGCTTGCTGCAACGCCGCGATTTCTTTAGGAGGCCCTTTCTCCGGCGCGGTTGAGGCATACGGCCATTCGACTTTCACGCGTGTTGGATTAAAACGCTCACGAAGAAACTCCTGAAAAGCCTGGTCAAAATCATCCACGGATTGGCCAAACACAGCGCTAATCGCCGCCTCGGTTTTTTTGCCCTGCCGAAAATGCGGGAAAAGCGCCAGCGCTTTGTTGAAGCCGTATTTGCGTTCGATGAAGACAATAATTTGCGACGCCTGATAATAGGCGAGCGAAACCAAATCCGGGCGGCGCGTGAATCCCTCGTCCAATTCGCGCAGCGGCAAAAGTTGATTATTATGCAGCGCGCGAATCATTACGACTTCCATATTCATATCCCACTCCCGGCGCGCATTGGTGGCCTCATAAACCGCGATGCCCTCAGCCAACCAACGCGGAATGCGATTCGCGGTCAGTTCGAGATGAAACACGTGCGCGATCTCGTGCCACAAAGTTTCCTGCCAATTAAAATCACCTTGGCCACGGGCGCGCGGCGAATCCATCGCCACCAAGCGGCCAAAGCAAATACCGAGAAAAACCTGCGCGCCGGGCAAACCGAAACAACGCACGGCAAAATCATCATGCTTCGGAAAAATTTCGAGGAGAATCGGATTCGGCAACAACACTTGGTAACGCGCGGCCATGCTGTTGTAAGCGGCTTCGCTTAAACTTGCCGCGGTCGCGCCAATGATCGGCTTATCATCGCGATGCAAACGAATCAAAAAATGCGCGGTGCGAATCGTGTCATATTTGGCAAAATCATCAAACAGATTGAGCAAATTGCCGGCAAGCACATTGTACGGATCCCGCGCAAAAGCGCGTTCGAGCAGGCTTTTGGCTTCGTGCTCTTCGCCGAGACGCGAAAGGCTCGTGCCCAGTTCGGCGGTGGCCGTCCAGTTCTCCGGGTCCAGCGTCAGCGCTTGGCGGAAATAATCAACGGACTCCCGAAAAAGATAGCGTCGCGCCGCATCTTCGCCGAGGCGAATATAAATGTCGGGCCCTTTCGGATTGATCTGCGCCGCTTGCTGGCAAAGCCGCGAAACCGCCGCCGTTTCGTTGCGGCGATCGGCAAGTATTGCGCGCAGCGCCAAGGCGGGCATATAATTGGGAAAACGGCTGCTGATTTTTTCCAGCTCCGCCGTGGCATCTTTTTCATTATTCATCGCGAGATGCAACTCAGCCAATGTCGTGCCGGCCTCCGGCGAGTTCGGGTTTATAGTAAGCGCGCGTTGTGCCGTGGCGATTGCTTCGCGCATATCTTCCGTGGCCAGGCAGCGTGCCAATCCACACAGCGCCGGCACCGCGCGAGGGTTTCGTTTCAGCGCGTCTTGATAAATGCCGGTGGCCTCGGCGACATTATATTTTTCCAAAAATAAATCGCCCCACGGAATGTACAGCGTCCAGTTAGCCGGCTCTTTTTTGATCGCTTCGCCGAACAAACGATTCGCGTCCTGAAAGCGTTCGAGGTAAACGCACGCGCGCGCCACCAACACGAGATCGGCGGCCGAGAGTGGCGGCGAAGTTTGATAAAAATCGCGAAAGGTGGAAAAGGTGCGTTGGGCGGCGGCGCGTTCGCCGCGATGCCATTGCAAAATCGCCGCATTGAGCTGCGCCGGCCGGTACGCCGGGCGCAACCGCAGGGCTTCGTTGAAATGGCGCGAAGCCTCAGTCTGTTCGCCGAGATGCAACGCCATTTCACCGAGCCGGTTGGAGAACTCCGCCGCCGGAGTTTTGCCAGCAATAACCGCGCGGGCGCGATCATACTCGCCCATTTCTTCGAGTGCCAAACTTTGTCCAACCGGCGCGGCAATGCGTCCGGCCGGTTCGGCTGCCGCGCGCGCAAATGCCTCCACCGCCGAACCGTATTCGCCACGATGAAAAAACTGCCAGCCGCGCTCCAAATTAGATTGCGCTGCAATTGGAACCGCAAAAAAAATAAACGGGAAAAATAAGGCGTGTTGGAATCGACGTCGCATTGTATTTTCTATTGATTAAACTGCCGCGGACAATTTACAAGACACCGCGCTTTCATGCAACGGAAATTTAAGGTGAGCAGATTAAAATATTGTAAGAAAATTTGGCACGCTGCTTCACCGCCCTTCCGCCTCACAATCGGGGGTAATACACAGCAGCTTCAATTTTGAGGAAAGCTTTGATCGGCGCGTTTTACAAGTTTGCCCGTTAACCGGCTAACCTGGCTTATGGAATGTTATAGGTGATTGACTCATGCCCGGCACGATGGATGGCCATCAGGGTGATCAATTCAAAATCTTTGGCCACGGATTGTGATTGTTGCTCGGTATTATCTTTATTGTAAATCGTCGTATATACGGTCGAAGTGATCAAATTCGTTCTTTTGACCATGAACCCTTCAAAAAAAAAAAAAAATAACCGCCCGGCACTGGTGAACCGTGAACGGTATTTTCTAAGCAGAAATTCTGCGGGTTTAGTTTCCGGCGGTTTATAGCTGTCTTCGTAGTCCAAGGCGCCGTTGAAATCGATCACGGCGCAATCAAACTCGCCGATTTTTTCAAAACCGTTCAGCCGATACTCTGTGGTGGCAATGGTCGAATTGCCGTTATGCGGCATTTCAACTGAAAAGTTTTGTGCCCATTTGTAGCCGGGCGCAATAGCTTGATCGGGAAAAACCGGCTGGCTGGGCTTATATGAACGGTCGAACTGGAAAGTAACTTTAGGGTCTTCGGTGACAACCTTAATGACTTCGCCATTTTTGCGCATTCGCAAAACGAACCCAAACTCATGCCCCACTTGGGATTTATTACGGCGGCGGGTGACGAAATCCGGCGCATTCAACACCGTGTCCTTCGTGACCACAAACATCATCGTTAATGAACGCACCAGCGCCGAATCCAGCGATTCGACAACCATCTCGGATCTTTGATTTTGCAAATGCTGCAGCACATAGCGCTTTTGATCAACGTCCACCAACTCCCATTCCACACTGTCGGCAACATGATAAATATATTTCTCATTGAGCTGCTGCTTAAATTCCAGTAGCACCTCTTTCCGGCGTTCGCTGCAGCCGCTCACCAGCAGCATCAGAAAAAATATGAGCAAGCCGCGATATACATTCATAGGCAGATTATCGGCTATCTTCATCCCGCGTTCGTTTTTCCAGTTCGGAATTCATCGGTTATTCGTCTCCAGACGCACCAGCATTACACTTTTCGAGATCGGATCGATCGAGCCAAAAGCGGCGCGACCGGCATAAAAAATATCCATCTGCCGGTTCATGTCGTCATGCAGATTATCATCATACCCGGCAACCTGCGGTTCGAGATAAATACGTTTTGGCGGCTGCGCGGCCATTTGCCGGGAATTCGCCTGCCAGGACCAGATGACAGCGGCGATAATAAGCAGAAACATCGCAGCCACGCCGACCAACGGTCGCCAGTTGAAATGCTGCAGCCATTGCCAGCGCGCCGGCACCTGTAATGTCGTTTCAGACATCGCCAGCACGCGGGCCTGAAAACCGGCGCGAATTTTTTCCCAGCTTTCATCCCAATAGTTTTCCGGCGGCTCGGGCACGGCGCGCAATTGCAGCAACATCGCCGTCTTGCGATAGTTTTCAATTTCCTTGCGGCAAGCCAGACACGTTTGCAAATGCTCCGCCACCACCTGCTGCATGGAACCGCTCAATTCATTATCAACATAATCGAGCAGGTGTTCTTCGATTTCAAAACAATTCATTATATTCTCTCGCATAGCTCTAAAGGCGTTTGCCGGCGGCGCCCGTTGGGTTGGCCGGTTCGCCCGTTAATGGGTAAAGTGACATTTGCGGCGAAATCACGCATTCATATACTTCATTAATTTCCGCCGCAGTTTTTTTCTGGCGTGATGCAAATTCGTGCGCACCGTCACCAGCGAGCATTCCAAAATTTCCGAAATCATTTTTTTGGAAGCGCCTTCCACTTCGTGCAGAAGAATGACGGCCTTTTGCTGCTCCGGCAGAGAGTCAATGGCCGCCGTAATATGCGTCAACAATTCTTTGTTCTCCAGCACTTGTTCGGGATTGCGCACCCACTTGGCCGTCGCCAATTCAAAGTGCGAATGCCGTTCTTCCTCCCCTTGCCGGAGGTTGCCCTCCAATGGTTCACAGCGATTGCGGGTGCGCGCCTTCCGGAAATCCATGCACAGGTTCACCGTGATGTGATACACCCACGAGGTGAAAGCTTGCGGGCTGCGCAAACGTGACAGATTTTTAAAAATACGGATAAAGGCTTCCTGCATCACTTCGTCGGCATCATGATGGTTGCCGAGCATGTGATGCGCCACCGTATAAACTGTACGCGCAAAGCGTCGATACAGCGCTTCAAACGCGAACGCCTCGCCTTCCTGCGCGCGAGTAATCAAATCGATTTCGGACAACCCGGCATATTGATCTGCCGAATTCGTCGCCACTTGCATCTTTAATGCGGCTTGTCGACTCATGCTTCTTTCAAAGTAAGGATCCGGATTCTGCTGGCGCAGCGTTTTGAGCACTCAAATCAAGTCTTACATAAGTATAGACGTTGACGCGGTAGTTACGTTTAAATCAATATACAAACAAATTTTCGATATACAAAACTTTTTATCTGCGGCAGCGGTCTTATGGAATGATCCGAGATCAATGCGCCAAGTCAAACAGCGTGTCAGGCTTTAGCTTAACAATAAATACATAAAATTTACATTTTAAGTTTTATCCATTACCCTCAAACTGGAGTTGACTATGTTGCAAAAAATGTTATCACTTCGCATGACGGGCGCGCTCGCCTTCCTGGTGTTGATCAGCGGCTTGTTCTTCATCACCTTGCGTGATGGCAACGCGGTGGAAAAAACCAAAAAAGGCTGGCTCGGCGTCAGCGTGCAGGAACTCACGCCGTCGTTGCGCGAAACCATGAAAGCCGGCAACCGCAGCGGTTTGCTCATTACTGACGTGGTGGAAAACAGCCCGGCCGACGACGCCAATTTGCGCGATGAAGACGTGCTGTTGTCCTTCGACGGCAAAACCGTGGAAAAAGCCGACGATTTTACTCAACTCGTGCGCAACACGGCCCCGGATAAAAAAGTAAAAGTAAAAATTTTACGCAACGGTGAAGAGCGTGAATTGGAAGTGACCGTTGGTGCGCGCCGCAGCGAGTCGAGCGCCAGGACGTTCAGTTGGGGCGGTAGCGGCAGCCATTCCCCAAGTATCGTTTGGGCGGGCAATCGCGCTCATCTCGGCGTGCAGGTGCAAGATTTGAATCGCGACCTCGCACCCTATTTCAAAGTTGAGGAAAAAAGCGGTGTGTTGGTGCTGTCGGTGAGCAAGGATTCGCCCGCCGAAAAAGCCGGTTTGAAAGCCGGCGACGTGATTACGCGCCTCGGCGATGAAAAAATCACCGACGCCGACGATTTGATCAGCGCGTTGCGCGATTATGAAGATGGCGACAAAGTGAGCGTCGAGTATGTCCGGCAGGGCAAAAACGCAAATGTGCAAGTCGAATTTGAAAACACCGAAAACAGCCACGGTTTTCAATTCTTCACGCCCGATCGTGAACGCATTCGGATTCCGGAGAAAAGCAAGATTCGCATTCACAACTTCGACAGTGACAACAACGGCGAAGCCGGAATATTGCTTAAACGCCACCTCGAAGGTCTTGAAAAAGGACTGATTGAACGTGAAGTCCAGGACCGTCTGCGCGACGAGCTAAAACAACTGGAGCGCTTGCCGAAAAAAATAAATCTTCGCGAGTTGCAGACGATTTAACCTGAACCTGTGTCGCTGTACCTTTCAAATAAACCACCTCCGTCGTGTCCCGTTACCGTCACATTGTAACGGGACACTTCTTTTTTGGGGCCAATGCGGTTTATTTTGCTTGAAAACCCAACCCGCATTCGTTATATTGCGTTACCCGCATTAGATTTTTATCCGGACGATTCGCAAACTCGGATACCCAAAACATTTTTGGATGCTGGAAAGGCGTGTCTCATGTTGAGGCCATTTTTGTTGTATGGCATGATCGGGCTGTTCGTATTCGCGTGCAATCGCACGCCGCTGCCGCAGGGTGATCTCGCTAAATTGCAAAGTCAAATGCTCCTCGCTGAAAATACCGAAGCGCAACAACAGCTCGCGCAGCAATGGTGGGAGGAATATCGGCGCCGGGGCCTGCCGTTTGTGCACGATTCCACGGCGCTTTTCCTTTATAAAGGCGCGGCCAAAAGCCTTCGGCTTGCGGGCGATATGACGAGTTGGCAACCTGGCCCGGAATTTCAACGTCTCGGCGAAACCGACCTTTTTGCGCTCGAGCAGCAATATCCCGATTCAGCGCGGTTGGATTATAAATTCGTCGTCGACAGCACGTGGACACTCGACCTGGCGAATCCGCATCAAATGCTAAGCGGTTTCGGGCCCAATTCTGAATTGCGCATGCCGCGTTACCAGCCTCTTGCCCATCTCGACGGCCAACCGCCACAACCAACCGGCAAGATTGAAACGTTCACAATGCACAGCCGGGCGCTCAACAATCAGCGCCCCATCCGGGTGTATCTACCACCCGGTTATGCCGAGAGTCAGGTCGCCTATCCAACCTTGTATGTGAATGATGGGCTGGATTACCTCGAGTTCGCGCAACTCCAGCGCACACTCGATTATCTGATTTACAATCATGAGATTCGGCCGCTCGTCGCCGTTTGCGTGCCGCCGATTAAAGAACAACGCCGGACGGAATATGGCAATAATCCGCGCTTCGCGGAATTTATCTGCGCTGAACTGTTGCCGCGCTTGCAACGGCGCTATCGCTTGATTGACGATCCCGATCATCGCGCCATTCTCGGCGCCAGTTTCGGCGGTTTGATTTCTTTTTATATTGCTTTGCAAAACCCCGCCGTGTTTCGCCGCGCCGCCGGACAATCCAGTTATTTTGATTTTAATGACGGCGAAATTTTTAGCCTGCTGCAAAAATCCGATGCGGCCATCTACAAGTTTTATATTTCCTGCGGCACCTATGAAACCAATGTCAACAACTTCGGCAGTTTTATCGACATGCATTATCGCATGCGCGAGGCGTTGCGGATGGGCCGCGCACGTTTCGGTTATCACGAAGTCGCTGCCGGCCACAGTTGGGGATTTTGGCGGGATGATTTGCCGCGATTATTGAAATATCTTTTTCCAGCGGAAAAGGTGGCGGAGGGTAAATCCTCAATATTAAATTTGCAATTTAAAATTTGATATTGAGGATTTGATGGATAAACTAAAATTTGAACGTTTGTTGTGGCAACAAGGCCTCACGCATGTTGCCGGGGTTGATGAAGCCGGGCGCGGCCCCTTGGCCGGGCCGGTGGTTGCAGCGGCGGTTATTTTTCCGGAAGAATTTTTTCTGGCCGGCGTCGATGATTCCAAAAAACTTTCGCACGATCGGCGCGCGCAACTCTATCCGCAAATTCTTGCAAACTGCCGCAGCTACGGCGTTGGCATCGTTTCGGTTGCAGAGATTGATCAAATCAACATCTACCAGGCCGCGATGTTGGCGATGCGGCAAGCGCTCGACCAACTCTCCCCTGCCGCGCAGCATGTGCTCGTCGATGGCCGCCGGAATCCCAAAATTGACTTGCCGCAAACGTCGATCATCAAAGGCGACGCCCTTTCGTTCACGATTGGCGCGGCCTCGATCATCGCCAAAGTCACGCGTGATCGGCTCATGTTGGATTATCATCGCGCCTTTCCGCAGTACGGTTTTGACCAGCACAAAGGTTACGCGACGCGCAGCCATCTTGCGGCGTTGCAACAACACGGACCGTGTGAAATTCATCGGCGGTCGTTTCGGCCCAAGGCGTTACAACCGCATAGTGCCGAGCGCAGAGCGCATAGCATTCACTAACGCCCTGCGCTCTGCTCTTTGCGCCATGCTTTTAGGAGAGACACCATGCCAACCCCCACCCAAACCCTCGGCAACTGGGGCGAACAACGCGCCGCCGAGTTTTTAGAAAAATTAGGCTATCAAATTATCGACCGCAACTTTCGCTACGGCCACGGCGAGATCGACATTATTGCCAACGACAACGGCATGTTGGTTTTCGTCGAAGTGAAAACGCAAAAATCCGACACGATGGGTGAAGCGTTTAATTGGGTGACGCGAAAAAAACAACGGCAAATCGGGCGGGTGGCGTTGGCTTATTTATCTGTGAATGGAATTAAAGATCGCGATTGCCGCTTCGACGTGATCGCGGTGGCAAAGGGGTTGAACGGCGTGGAGATCAAGCATATTGTGAATGCGTTTTGGTTGTGAAAATGGTGGGGAAGGATTGATCCTGTCGTCCCTGAAGGGGACAAATATGTTAGCACAAGGCAACGCCCTGTGAAAATACGCCAACTCCCCAATCTTATCGCCCTGAAAGGGCAAAATTTAAACCTAATCCCAAACATAGCGTTCATCGTATTCGATGTTATACAGTTTGAGAAACGCTCGAAACTCCTCTTGAAATACTTTTGTGCGGTGATGATCCTTTTGGCTGGCAATATATTCCTTCACACCCTCGACGCCCGATTGTCCGATTGAAAAAGCGCCGTAACCGTTTTGCCAGTAAAAATTTTTATACGCCTCGCCCTTGGTTTTTATCCATTTCGATGAACCTTTTTTGGCTTCTTCGAGAAGATCGCTCAGCGCAATTTTTCGAGAAAGCGAGAAAAGAATATGCACATGATCTGCAACGCCGTTAATGGCCAGCACGGGTGATTCATGTTGGCGGAAAATGCCGGACATGTATTTAAACAACTCCGTTTCGATTTCCGGTTTGATGAACGGTTGGCGATGTTTCGTGCTGAAGATGGCGTGGACGAGAATGGAAGCGAGGCTTTGTGGCATGATGTTCCCCTTGCAAGGTTTGCTGGTTAATAATTATTATATTTTTTATTTATTTGCGTTGTGGATTTAACTATGCCTGTCCCCGAAGGGGACAAATACACGAGCACAGGGCAACGCCCTGTGAAAAGAACCAACCGCGTTTATAGCCCTGAAAGGGCGCAATTGAATCACACAACCGATTAAAAATTTGCCTCCCGGATTGCGCGCCGTTGGCGCTTTTAAAACAGAGGGGGAATTGTTTCTTGGGGCGTTGCCCCAAGCTGTTATAAGCCGCCCCTTCGGGGCTTGTGCTTCTTCATTCCTTCGTTCGCCCGCCGAATGAGGCGCAGCACCTCGCGGGAAAGCTCGCACAGCTCCGTGCCCAGCGTGTATTTATTGTAGCGGCTAAAATTGTGGACGATCTTTTCCACGTACAGCGTGAAGTCATACGCTTTTTTGTAAATCGGCAGATGCTCGTATTGGGCCATGACTGTTCTCCGAGACGGGGAGAAGTTCGACTGGCGCCCAAATTAGAAAAACCGTCATGCACAAGTTGTACTTCGCCCAGGCATGTTTTTCCAAAAAATTCACGGCTCGCGCGCTTCGCGCGTTCGTAAAATGATCAAATGACTCAAATACTCAAATGCCCGATCATTGTCCGACGAGAACACGCACGGCACGGACGAAGTCGTCGATGTACGCAACATTGGGGATGCCGCAATGGCCAAACCAGAAGAAGGCCACCCACGCCACGCCGGCGCTTTGTTTATCAGCCGTCCAAATGTAGCCCTGCTTTTTGTCAAACTTCGGATCAATGTACAAAATACCGTTCAACTTTCTCGACTCCATTAACGACATGGCTTCTTCCAAAGTTGGCAAGCGCCAATCGTTAAAACCGGCGAAACGATCCGTGTTTAATTGCCGGATATATTTTTCGGCATCCGCATAAATCATTGGCTTCGTCGAGCCACCGCGTTGCCACATCAAGCCGGTGGCGTTATCCACCACCGCTTGCTCGCCGGCAATGGTCTGCAATTCGTAATCATTTGCGAAGCCACTCACGCCTTTGTTCCAATCGGTATCAGCAAAACCTTTTGCCGCCAACATGCTTTTAACCGCATCCACCGAAAGATCATTTCGCGGCGAGGAACGCAGCACCGGAGCGCGAGTGATTTTGGGTTCAATCGGTTTTGGCGCCGATTCTTCTTTTGCCGGCTGATACGCGCGCCAGTAATTTTGCCGGTTGTTCGCTTCGCGGCGCATGGTTTCATCCTCGCTGCTGTAGGGATTATTATCGGCGTAGGCCGCCAAGAACTCCTGCCACATTTGCGCTTTTGAAGCAGCCGTCAGATTCGGGTTGCCGTCCAGGCTTTGCGTTTTTTGAAATCCGGTATTCATCGCGCTCTGCCATTTGTCCCACTGCGCTTTGGCTGCGGCAAAACGGTTGGCTTCGGTTTCATAAACGCTCGGATCAAATTTCGCCTCCGGCGGCAAAGCCACGGGAACCTCAAAAACAAAATCGCCTTTATCCAATTTGGGATCGCGAATTTTGCCATATTGCGGATGCTGCGCTTCGCGGGAATAATTCACCACCTTGGTTTGCAGAAATTCGCCCAGTTCATTGCCGGTCACATAGCCGTCGCGGTTGGCATCGCCTTCGCCTTGCAGCGCCGCGAGAAATTGTTGCTTAAAAATGCTTTTATCCGGCACGGGCTCGTTCGCCGAACCGGCGGTAATAAATTGCCGCACCGGCTGGCTGGTTTTGTAGCTGATGATATCCGGCACCGCGCGGGACAACGCAAAGATGCTGCCGGAAAAACAGCTATCGAACAAGAACAAAACGTGCTTGGCGTTGATCTCCCGGGCATAGGTGTTAAAGTTTTCCATGCTGAGGGCTTTTTGGAGAAAACCGGTTGGATCCTGCCGCGACAATGGCGCGTCCGCCGCGACGATGTAGCCCATGTCGCTGCCGTAAGATTTTTTTTGCGTGTCGCCATGTCCGGCAAAATAAAACAGCAAGCGATTATTCTCGTCCAAACCGCGCGTGGCCACAAAATTCTCCAACGCAAACCGTAACTGCGCGGCGGTGGGGTTTTCCACCAGCGTGACGAGAAAACCCTGCTGCTCCAGCGCGGCTTTCACCTCACGGGCGTCGTTCACCGCTTCGGTCAATTTCGGCCAGCCGTGGGTGTAATTCGCCACGCCAACGACCAGCGCGTAACTCGCCTTGTACAAAGGCAAGAGTTTGCCGTCCGCGGTTTTCGCCACCACTTTAATGTTGCGATCTTGCCGCCACGTCAGCCCGAGCACAAAGCTGCCGAGCAACACGCATAACAACGGGGTTTTATAGCTTTTTCTCATCGTTATCGCTTGTTACGGTTCACCGCCATTTTCATTTTTAGATTTCCTCTCGCGACAAAGTTATCGCAAGGCCCGTAATGTCCGCGCGAGAGCATAACGCCAATATAGTCTGATTGCTGAAAATGTACAAGCACATTATTGGTTCAATCCTGATGCAGCTTCCCAATGGCCGCAACCAGCGCGGTTTCAACCGGTTGGCCGAAACGGTTACCCATCACCATCGCCACGGCGCTCGCGGGCAGCGCGATGAGAATCGCCGACAGCGGCGGCGCCCAATGCGAAAAATGTAAAAAAAGATACACGGTAAAACCGGCAAACATGCTGGCGAGGCCACCAGCCAGATTCGCTTTTTTCCACCACAGCCCCGCAATCACCGGCACAAACAACGTCGCGGTGAGCAGGCCAATGGCTGCAGAATAGAATTGCGTGATCAAAGTCGGCGGCGAGTAGGCAAAATACATCGCAAGCAAGCCGATGCACCACGCGACAACGATGTTGAGAGAGTTTTCGGTTTTCTCGCGAAAATTTTTACGGATAAAATTTCCAAACAAATCGTGCGTAATCGCCGAGCTGCAGGCAAGCAGCAACGCATCGGTGGTGGACATCACCGCTGCGAGCACGGCAGCTACGGCGAGGCCGCGCACGAACGGTGGAAATTCATTCTGCATCACTTGCAAGAAAATCGTGTCGGCGTCTTTCAAAGCGGGATAATGAATTTTGCCCATCGGCACAATCGTGAACACCGCGGCGAGAATCATGAGGCTGTACAAAATCATCGCGACATTGAGCGCGAGACGCGCCCCGTGCGCGTCTTTCGCGGTGAATACGCGCATGACGATATGGGGAATCACCGGAATCGCCGCGGCCCAAATGACGAAGGAACCGAGATAACTTGCGAGCGGCTGGTGCGCGACTTGGCCCAGCTCCGGCGCTTTCGTTACCGTCATTTGCATGATCGCCATTGGCAAACCTTCACGAAACATCACGATCAACGCCGTGCCCACGACGACGCACAACATCAGCGCGCCTTGCATGACATCAGTCCACGTGATCGCCAACATGCCGCCGATGGAAACGTACAGAATGAAAATTATTGTGCTGATGGTGACCGCCCATTTGTATTCGATGCCCAACAAAAACTCGACGGTAATGCCCGCCGCTTTCATTTGTGCGACGATGTAAACGGTAAAACTCACCACGATGACGATGGGCACCAGTACCCGGACGATCGGATGTGGAAAACGGAAGGTGAGAAAATCGGTGATGGTAAATTTTCCAAAGTTGCGCAGCGGTTTCGCCACCAAGATCGAGGCGAGCGGAAAGCCGAGCACGGCGCCAGCAAATAGCGCGAGTGTGTACGGAATACCTTTGCTGTACGCGTAGCCCATCACGCCGATGATCGAGCCGCCGCTGGC
>CAYUVM010000038.1:0-14952 GCA_964447935.1 uncultured Cytophagia bacterium
CCGATGCATTGCTCGCGATTCGCGATTTCCAAAACGCGCTGCGCATGGAATTTCGTTAGAAATACAAACGGCAAAGAGCAAAAGGCAAACAGCAATGAGCGAGGCCTTTTGCTTTTTGCTGTTTGTTTTTTGCTGTTTACTCTTAAAAGGGCGAGTTTTGCCGATGAAAAAAATCATTACCACGTTTTTGCCGTTGGCGTTATTTTGTTTGGCAACCATTCCAGCGGCGGCACAGCCGGGAAGCATCCCGGCCGCCACGGAAATTACCGTAGTCGGTGTCGGTTCGATTTTGGCAAATGATATCGGTGCGGCGCGGGATCAGGCGATTGATGACGGGATGCGCAAAGCCGTGCAGCAGGCACTGGGGACGAATCTCAAATCCGAAACGCTGGTGGAAAATTTCCAACTGGTGGAAGACCGTATTCTCACCTGGTCGGCGGGCTATGTCAAGAAATATGAAATTCTGAAAGAGGGAAAAGCGCAAATGGACAGTTACGAAGTTCAAATGCGCGCGCTGGTGAATTTGGCGGAATTACGCAATGACGACGGCGCTCTCGCTGCATTGTTAGAGCGGGAAAATCCCCGGGTGATGGTGCTGATCGCCGAGCAGAACATCGGTGACGCCAACAACACGTTGAATTATTTCAATGTCGATCTCACCGCGGCGGAAACCGCCATTATCGATGTTTTTCGCAACAAAGGTTTTGAGGTGGTTGATGCGAATCAATCCAAAGAGAATCAACAGCGCGATCAAGTGTTGAGCGCGCTGGAAGGCAATTCGAAGGCTGCGGCCGCCATTGCCGCAGCACTGCATGCCGAGTTGATTGTCACCGGCAAAGCTGTGGCAAAAGTCGCGACCGGTTTCAATCTTGGCGGGATGAAGTCCTGTCAGGCCAATATTACGGCTCGTCTCATCAGCGCCGATGACGCCAAAATTGTCGGCACCGCCAGCGCCAACGGAAAAATGCCGCACATCGATGAGGTCACCGGCGGCACAATGGCGATTCAAAAAGCGGCAAAACAATGCGCCGACACGCTGGTGGCGAAGATGACCGCAGCGGCACAGAAAAAATTTTATAATCAAGCCACGGTGAATCTGCGCGTGCAGGGCTATCGCGATTATACTGACCTGCAAAAATTTAGCGAAACGATCAAATACTACATGCGCGGCGTGAAGAACGTGTTTCAACGCAGCACCGCTGGCGGCTACGCGAATTTCGATATTAAAATCATCGGCAGCGCCCAGCAACTGGCGCGCGAGTTGGCAAGCAAAAATCTTGAGCCGTTCAAAGTGCAAGTGACGAGCGTCTCGGCCAATCGCGTTGATGTCAAAATTACCAATGCCTCGGCAACAACGCCCGCGGCGGCGGATACGGTGGGGATGCAGGAATAAAAAGCAAATTTTTGCTCGTAATCATGCTTTTGCTCTTACTCGCTATTGAAAGGGTGAGTAGGAGAATGAGTTCGAGTAAGAGAAAATTTTAGATCGAGGAGACATTCAAATGAAACGCATTTTATCCCATACTCTGTTGATGTTCGCGCTGGCGGCTTTTTTCTGCCAGACGGCAATTGCACAGGAAAAAACCAAAACCGGTAAAAAACGGATCGTGGTGTTCAATTTTGAGGACAAAACCGATCACACGTGGCACTGGTGGGGTGGACAGCAGGTGGGGCATGGCATGGCCGATATGTTGACCACCGCGCTCGTAAAAAGCGGAAATTACCGCGTCTTTGAGCGCACGGAAATCGATAAGGTCATGCAAGAGCAAGCGCTCGGCCAATCCGGGGTGGTGACGCCGGAAAGCGCGGCCAAAGCCGGTAAAATGCTCGGCGCGGAAATCGCGGTGGTCGGCGCGGTGACGGAGTTTGGCCACAAAAAGCAATCGACCGGCGGCGCGCTGAAAAGAATCGGCGTCGGCGCGGCGGTTTCCAAACAATCGGCGACGGTCGGCGTCGATGTTCGCATTGTCAATATCAGCACCGGTGAAATTTTGAAAGCGGACAACGTTCGCAAAGAACACGCCAAATCCGGCCTTTCATTGGATACCAGAGAAGGCAGTTTTGACAATCAAGCGCAGTTCGATGAATCGGTGGTTGGCAAAGCCACGCGCGCGGCAATTGAAGAAATCGTCAAAATGTTGGACGAGCAAACCGGCGGCGATGCGCCGTGGGAAGCCAAAGTCGTGATGATGAAAGATGGGCAGGTTATCATTAACGGCGGCTCCGAAACCGACGTCAAAATTGGCGAGCGGTTCGCGGTTTATCGCGGCGGTGAAGAAATGGTTGATCCCGACACCGGTGAATCGCTCGGCGCCGAAGAAACCAAAATCGGCGAAATCGAAGTCGTCAACAATAATTTCGGCGGCAAAGGCAAAGCCTCGTCTTGCAAAATTGTTTCCGGTAACGATTTTCAAAAAGGCGATCTGGTGCGGCAGAAGTAAGCAACGGCAAAGAGCAAACAGAAAAAGGCATGCAACGTCCGGCGTGCAAACTGAACTTTGCATGCCGGACGTTTAAACATTCTGCACGCTTGCATAATATTTTCCGTTTTAACTCAGGAATGCAAACTTAAGGAGTATGTGATGAAAAATTCTCGTCTCGTTATTTTTTCTTTTTTAATGGTGGGCCTTCTGGCGATGGCCTTCTCTCCCCTGCCGGATTTTAAAAGCACGACAGTTACCACGATGACGTTCAAGGGCATGCTGGGCACGATGATGAAAATGTTCGGCGGCAACAAGCCCATGACCAGCACGCAGTATATTCAGGGCAACAAATCGCGTACGGATAACATGAACGACGAAGGCCAGTTCACCATGTCTTCGATCATCGATCTTGACCGCGAAGTGATGATCACTATCGATCACAAGAAAAAAGAATATACCGAGATGACGTTTGCCGAAATGCTCCAGCGCTTCAAAGAGATGAAAGAGAAAATGAAGCGGCCGGAGCCAAGCGAGCAAAAAGATCAGCCCGAAATCAAAGTGTCATTTACTGTAAAAGTTGACCGCACCGGCGAGAAAAAAACCATCGCGGGACACGAAACGGAAAAAGTCGTTCTCACTTTGACCGCGACCAGCGAAGGAACGGACAACAAAACCGGCGAAACCCCGACGGGCGCAGCCGGCAAAGGCGGCATGGTGGTGACCTCAACAAATTGGATGACGAGTTCGGTGCAGGGCTACGAAGAGGTTCGCGCTTTTCAAATGGCGTTTGCTAAAAAAATGGATGAAATGATCAACGCGAACAGCATGGCGCAAATGATGGAAAATTTGAGCAAGATGAATCCGGAGTTGGCCGAAGCCATAAAGAAGCTGGAACAGGAAAGCAAAAAATTGCAAGGTGTGGCGTTAATGACCAACACGGTCTTTGCAACATGGGCGGAGGACGGCGCGAAGGCGGCGCCAGCGCCGCAGGCCGAAAAAACTGAAGAATCCAGCGCGCCCAAATCCGTTGGCGGCTTGCTCGGTGGTTTCGGCAAAAAGCTCGGACAAAAAGCAGCGAAGAAAGACGAAAGCGCAAGCAGCACCGATGGCCGCTCCGTTTTGCTCGAAAGCATGATGGAAGTGACCGCGATCGGTTCGTCGTCGGTTCACGCCGAATTGTTTATGATGCCACCGGCAGGTTACAAGAAAAAAGAAATGAAATAGTCATCTGGAGTGCTTCAGCTTGCACTCCGAATTGCCCACACACGGCACAAGAAAGCACGGCTTCATGAAAGGTCTCATTCTCAGCGGCGGCAAAGGCACGCGCCTTTACCCGCTCACTTACACTTCGGCGAAACAACTCATTCCCGTGGCGAATAAGCCCGTTTTGTTTCGCGTGATTGAAGCGATTCGTGACGCCGGTATTGACGACATCGGCATCGTGGTGGGCGACACCGCGCCGGAAATTAAAGCCGCCGCGGGGGATGGCAAACGCTGGGGCGTGCGGATCACTTATTTGCCACAGGAGAAGCCGCTCGGTTTGGCGCATGCCGTGAAAATTGCGCGCGATTTTTTGGGGCGCGAGCGCTTCGTGATGTTCCTCGGTGATAACGTGATTCAAGGCGGCATCAGCCCATTGATCCGGCAGTTTGCGCAGAGCGAGTACAATTCGCAAATCGTGTTGAAGCGCGTTACTGAGCCGCAACATTACGGCGTCGCGGAAATTGACAACGGTCGCATCATTCGGCTGGTCGAAAAACCGCGTGAGCCGAAAAGCGATCTGGCGCTCGTCGGCGTTTACATGTTTGATCACATGATTTTTGAGGCGGTCGAGGCCATCGTTCCATCATGGCGCGGCGAGTTGGAAATCACCGACGCGATCCAATGGCTGGTGACAAACAACCGGCGCGTGCATCCGTATGTCCACGAAGGCTGGTGGATCGACACCGGCAAACCCATCGACATGCTCGCGGCCAATAGCCTGGTGCTGGATGAATTGGAGCCTCGCGTCGAAGGCCACGTTGACGCGGACTCCCGCCTTGAGGGCAAAGTGATCGTCGAAAAAGGCGCAGAGATCATCAATAGCCGCGTGCGCGGACCAGCGATCATCGGCGAGTCGACGCGTATCGTCAACAGTTACGTCGGGCCCTTCACCTCAATTTATCATCATGTGCTCGTGCAAGACAGCGAATTAGAGCATTGCATTGTGCTCGAGCACAGCAAGATCGTCGATATTCCGCATCGTCTCGAAGATAGTTTAATCGGTCGGCACGCCGAAATCACGCGTTCGCCGATCAAGCCGAAAGCATACAAGCTGACACTGGGCGATCATAGCCGTGTTGGAATTTTATAACCTTGAAGGACAGTAGTGATGTTTCAACTCAGGAAAAAGTTAGTTGTTATGGCAATGGCCGGCATGGCCCTCGTGGCGGTGGGATTTATTGAATTGCAGCAAACACCAGCCCCCGCTGCGATCGGCAGAATCAATTTCATGCTCGGTGGCGCCGGTGACGTCGCGATTCGCCACCTCAATGACACGCGCTGGATTGCGGCGCGATTCAAAATGGATATTTTTAAGGGCGACCAACTCCGCACCGTCGCGGAATCGCGCTGCGAAGTCAAACTCAGCGATGGCAGCATCATTCGCATCGGCGAGAATTCGGTGTTTGATTTCGGCGAATCCAATCTCTCGAAATATTCCCGGCAAGTTGATGCCAGCTTGAAAAAAGGAAAAATTTGGGCGAATGTCACCAAATCGTTTGCCGCGGCCAATAAATTTGAAGTGAAATCGCCGACGGCGGTGTGCGCCATCCGGGGGACGATCTATCGGATGGACACGGACAGCACGACGCGAGTGGGCGTTTATGAAGGCAAAGTCGACATCGGCCCGACCACTGATTTGCGGCAGCAATTACAACAACAGTCTCGCCCCGGCGCGCCGCAGCAGATTCCTGGCCCGACGAAAATTCCCGGCCCGTTCCAAGTTTCACTCGAGCAATGGGTGCAACTCGTGCAGGGTTATCAACTTGAAGTCCGCGCGAATGGCCGTTACGCCAAAACACAAATCGATAGCGTCAAAGAGTCGCGTTCGGATTGGGTGCAGTGGAATAAAGAGCGGGATCTGGCGCTGCAGCGATGAAGTAAAAATACGCTAGCAAAATGTTTCTCGGTCAGCCTGAACCCGAAGCTTTTTCAGCCTTTTTAGATTATTTCGGTTTTACAAGAAACACCTCTTCTCAAAGCTTGACTGCAATACGGGACGATAAGGAGTTGGCAAAAATTGGGCAAGCTTTCCCAACGAATGATTATTTTTTGAATCTGGCAAAACCTCGCCAAAAAACTGATACATTTTTGGGATTCAAAGAGTATAATATAGATAGAATGTGTGGGCCTTTGTCTTGATAGCATGAAGCGAGATCTCAATTCAACAGACTGAACACATTCGGACGAGAAGGAGATGCAAAGGCTTTCTTTAGTTTTGGTGGAATAAAGAGCAACATCGGATGCTGCAAAGCTAAGCGAGGAAATGCTGCAGCACTTAAAAGTTTCTTTGCCACAAAGATCAGTTTTATTTTGATATATTTCGGGATTATCTTGGCCCTCTCTCCAATCTCATTAAGGTTGTCATAAAATTCTCTCAACCGTGACCAGGGAATAGCCATTTGTACTGCGCCTTAAATCGGTGCGACCGTGTTTTTATTGCGCGCGCAGTGCTTAATGATAACATGAAACACAGTGGTGGGACTGATGTCGGAAAGGGAATTCCGAACTGAGAGCGACGTTGATTCGCTTGGCGGGAAAATTTTGCGGGCGAACCAGCTTTTACCGAAGATTCAACCCCAAGAACCCGTTAAGCTTTCCGATGAAGAATTATGCCGCAACGCCCGGCAGGGTTGTGTAACGTCAGAGGTTTTGCTCTGGAAAAAGTATATCAACTTCATTCGGATCATCGTCCATCAGAAAAACAAACATTGCCATCTGCCGCCAAGCGAAGTCATTGATGCGCTGCAAGAACTATATTTTGCCTTCCACATTGCCGTGCAGCGCTATGACCCCCAAAATCATAACGGGGAAAAACCCGCCTCATTCAAAACCTTTCTGAAAATTGTCATCGCCAATGCGTTTTCCACTTATTGCAACCGCTGGAGAACATATCACAAACATATTACAATAAACTTTGATGCCGAAGCGCTGCCTCCTGCCAGCACCGAAATGGAGGAAGTTGAGCATTCCTCATTTTACCGGACGGATGAAAATGGCCAAAGCTCTTTTGATTGGCAAGTCATGTTATTGAGTGAGTCTTCCTCAGACCGTCTGGCCGGTATTTTGAAAAAACTCAAACCGAAGGAAAAGCATCTGCTCGAAATTTGGCTGCAATATGGGCGCGACAAAGACGTGGCGCAGATATTGGGAATTTCTCCGGTCGCTGCCAAGTTGCGCCGAGAACGAATATTTGTTCAAATCCGGCAGCGTCTTGCCGGAAACTGATACAATTTTTTGTTTCAGTTAGTATACTTATAATGAGTAGGGGAAATTCCTTAAATAGATTTCTGGCAAATTCAGATTAAGGAATGCATTCTTCTATATCAAAATCAAATTTCTTTCCTGGGCGCTCATATTTACTGATCAAGGAGGTCTCTTATGAAGAAAGCCCCTGTCATTGCTCTGCTGTTTATCGTTCTCAGCTTTGTTGCCTGCGACCAAAAAGAGCTAACGGCTCCGTCAAGCTCGGCAACAAAAAATGCCCCCGTCCTGGCCAAAAACGCGGCTTGCCCGGATGACGCTACTTATTTGGGGACGTCAAACAGGTTTACGACAAACGATTTGGCTGCGGCGTTTTGGCCGCCGTCGCCATTGGCAACGAATTTAGTGATCTGGTATTTCGGCGGAATCTATCCATCATTTAGTCCAGAGCCACAGGCTTTCATCCCCGGCTTTGCCGTGCTTAATGGTGGCTCGGATTGCTGGACCACTCAGCCATTCAAAGTTATTATCACCTTGCGCAAGCGCGGCGCCAATGCTGCCACCGTTTCGCCGGAGCTTTCAGTTATTGATGATGATAACAGCCGGCTATTGCATCGATTCCGGAACCTCACAACCAGTTTTACGACAATGGAATCGGGAGTGCTGCCGGCCGGCACGAGGAAACTGAAGTTTTTATTTTTCCCCAACAACATCAATCTTTCCGGATCGCATGCCGATGTCAATATCGACGTGCAAAGTGTTGTCATCTCTGCTGAGTAATCAAATTTTATCGCGGCGCGAGATGAAACGAACCTCAGTTCTCACTAAAAATAGAAACGCCGCCGCAACGCATTTTAGGCTTTTTCCCGCCTAAGGCGCTGCTGAAATTTGGCATTCACTTTAAACAAAACCTCCCGTGGTTTATGGCTGCGGGAGGTTTTGTTTTTTAATCCGGCGCCACCCGAAAACCGACAAAGTGCATAGGTTTTTGATCGCAAAAACAATTTTGGCCTGGCGTGCCGCAGCAGGTTCCCGGCCGTTTCAGCTCTGCTTGAGCAATGGATACAACTGGTGCAGGGCTACCAGCTCGAAGTCCGCGCGAATGGCCGTTATGCCAAAACGCAAATCGATAGCGCAAAAGAAACGCGTTCGGATTGGGTGCAGTGGAATAAAGAGCGGGATCTGGCGCTGCAGCGATGAAAAAAAATCCAACTGCAAAGAAAATGATAAGAATCCAGAAAAACCTTGATTCTTATTAAGCGATTTAATATATTTTCTGCGATATGAGTTTTGTTCATTAAACATTGCCTGAAAAAAGGCTCTACGCTTGTAAGCTTCAATACTCTTGCGGTAAAATCCTTATTTCGGGCAAAGTTTATTACAACTTAGATGCGGCGGCAGCTCAAAATCGTGTAATAACTAAACTCGACCCTTGAGTTGTGGGAAGCGCTGGGACACAGTGAGTGGTGGCACGCCCCAATATTTTCCATCTCCAACAAATCTAATACCTCAACAGCATTAAAATCTGTAAACAGAACGACAGGCGTCAAACATTGGCCTTGGCGATTTTGTCGTTGCTCGTTATTATATTGCGGGAAAAAAAAGATTTTTTTGTGTCTTTCCTCTTTATAAGAATTCAGTGAAAAAGCCTTGTGGGCAGGGGCTTTTCATTTTTTCTACAAACCGGAATGTCTATCCATGTCGTCATCAGATGATTAGACGGATCAAAGCCATTGGAGGAAACGATGCCGCATGCTTCCAGCTATTATTCAACCGGCGCGGAGCGGCGCCCTGCACAAGTCAGCCAGGATGAACTTTCCGACGAAACTTTGTGCCAGAACGTGCACAGAGGGTGCACCTCGTCGAAGCATCTGCTCTGGCGGCGTTACGCTGATTTTATTAATATCGCGATGCGGCGGGAGAACAAGCGTCAGCATCTGCCGGCGTACGAGCTCGCCGACGCCTTGCAGAATTTATACTTTGCCTTTCATCTTGCCGTGCAACGATTTGATCCCGTGCACCGCAGCCGCGGAAAAGCCGCCACGTTCAAAACCTTTCTCAATATCGTGATTGCGCATGAATTTGCCAAATATTGCGAGCGGCGCCGTAACTATCAGAAACACGTGGTTACCGTACAGACGTGGCAAAATTTTCTTGCAGAGGCGGAAGAAACCTGGCGATTCTCGTTTGAGCAAGTGGACAGCGATGAGTGCGCGCCTCTGCAATGGACGGATTTATTGTTAAACGAGTTCTCCTCGGAGCGTCTAGTTGCCGCTCTGCGTCGATTAAAATCAAAAGATCGAATTCTGCTTGAAGCCTGGCTGTACTATGGACGCGACAAAGAAGTGGCCGCTGAATTAGGAATTTCTCCAACTGCCGCCAAATTGCGCCGGGAACGGCTGTTTCAGCGCATTCGAAAAAATTTTAGCGCGAAATGATACATTTTGGAGGCTTGCCCGGTATAGATGAAGTAAAGACGGGACTTTGCCAGAATCATCCGGGGCATCACCTCACTCGAACGTTATTGACTTAAGCCGAACGATCCAGCTTAAACTTGAGGCTCTTAAGGTTTTTCACTCAAGCTCAAATCGCTCAATTTAGGATTTATTAACGCACTGTACACAAAACATTTGCTCAGGAGGTCAAAAATGAACAAGCGTTATTGTTTTTTGTCTCTTATCATCTTCGCTGTACTTCTAATTGCCGGCTCAGCTCAGCGGGTTTTGGCCCAGTCAAACACAGTGACAGGTCTGAAACCAAACTGCAACGTCCTCGGGAATTTTCCGGTGGGAGATTATCCAACCGGCGTGGCGCTTGGAGGCGACGACGATCCCTTTTCTCCCTCTTCTCCCTTTTCGATATGGACCTCGAACCGAATTTCTAATACGGTTACGCGATTAGAATTCAGCACCGGCGCGCCCATTAACACCTTCTCCCCAATTTCTTTTCTTCCCAACCCTGGGCCAAGCGACGTAACAGTTCAAAATGAAGGTAAACCCGGTCCAATTCAACGAATATTTGTTGCAAACCGAAATGTAAATACGGTTGCTTGCTTAAATCCGGTGAGTGGAGCCATACTTTGGGAGCGAACGGTTGGCATTGAGCCGGTCGCACTAGCATGGATTCAAGGCTTTGTTTGGGTTGTTAATTACGGCTCGAGCGATATGCATAAACTAAACGAGATGACCGGGGCAATAGAACTAGGATTCCCAAAGCCAGTCGGCACAAATCCTAGCGACATCGCTATTGATTCTCAAGGCAATGTATATGTCACGAGTCAAGGACTTAATCAAGTCGAGCGCTATTTTACTAACGGGGTATTCAATGTTTCTGCGCCAGTAGGGAACGCGCCAAGTAGTGTAACGATCGGTTTAACAAGAAAATTTGTTGGAGCAGCCCTTGAAGAAGCGGTTTTTGTTGCAAACCGCGGTTCTGATACGGTAACAAGTTTGCGGACCGATTTAGCTCTTCCAACTCTGGTAACTTATACCTTGCCTCCCGGCTCAAATCCCAGCGCGATTGCTGCAACAGCTCGAGGCAAAGGCGGGAATGTCGAGAATAGACAGGTTTGGGTGGCGAATTGCAACAACACTGCAGCGAGATTAGACCCGGACAGCCCCGGCCCCACGGGCACGGTACTAATGGTGTGTACGATGGCTCTTGAGAGCCCGACGGCTGTAACTGTGCATCAAGACGTTGGGGACGCCTATTTAACGAATGTCAAAGGCGCGCCAAAAGCCAATGCCGGTGCGGATCAGAAGGTTTGCGGTTTAAAAGCCACTTTAAACGGCAATGCCCCAGGTGTCGGAACTGGCATGTGGACCTTCAACGGGCCCGGCGCGGCAACCTTTGTGGCCGGCGCCACCGTTCCCAATACTGATGTCATGGTCAGTTTACCTGGCACTTATACCTTTACTTGGACAATTTCGAGTCCACCCTGCCCGTCTTCATCGGACGAGGTAGAAATAACATTCAATCCACTGCCGACGCTGTTTACCGTAACAGGCGGAGGCTCATACTGCGCTGGAGGAGTTGGCGTGCCGGTTGGATTGAGCGGTTCGCAATCAGGCGTCAACTATCAACTCAAGATCGGCGGCATTAATACCGGCTCGCCAATTCCAGGAACAGGCGCAACCATCAGCTTCGGCAATCAGACCATCGCGGGGGTTTACACTGTTGAAGCGACCATTACAGCCACGGGCTGCAACGCAACAATGATAGGCAGTGTGACGGTGACAATCAATCCGCTACCGACCGCGTTTACAGTAACAGGCGGTGGCGCCTATTGCGCAGGCGGCACAGGCGTGCCGGTTGGATTGAGCGGCTCACAATCAGGTGTCAATTACCAACTCAAGAAAGATGGTGTTAACACCAGTTCACCAATTGCTGGAACAGGTTCAGCCCTCAGCTTCGGCAATCAAACCGCAATAGGAATTTACACCGTTGAAGCGACCAATTCAGCCACGGGCTGCAAGGCGACTATGACAGGCAGCGTAACTGTAACGATCAATCCGCTGCCGACGCTGTTTACTGTAACAGGCGGGGGCTCATACTGCGCGGGAGGAGTTGGAGTGCCGGTTGGGTTGAGCGGTTCGCAATCAGGCGTCAACTATCAACTCAAGATCGGCGGCAGTAATACCGGCTCGCCAATTCCAGGAACAGGCGCAGCCATCAGTTTCGGCAATCAGACCGCCGCAGGAATCTACACCGTTGAAGCGACCAATCCAACTACAGGATGCAATGCTACAATGACGGGTAGCGTAACGGTAATAATCAATCCGCTGCCGACCGGGTTTACGGTAACAGGTGGTGGCGCCTACTGTGTGGGTGGTACAGGCGTATTAGTTGGACTGAGCGGTTCACAATTAGGCGTCAACTACCAACTCAAGAAAGATGGTGCTAACACCGGCTCACCAGTTGCTGGAACAGGTTCAGCCCTCAGCTTCGGCAATCAAACCGCAATAGGAATTTACACCGTTGAAGCGACCAATCTAGTCACCGGCTGCAAAGCCGCAATGACAGGCAGCGTGACGGTGACAGCCACTCCAAATCCTACTCCGGCCAATGCCGGTCCGGACCAGGTTGTTTGCGGCAATTCAACCGCCTTAGCCGGAAATACTCCAAGCGTGGGCAGTGGCGTATGGTCCGCTGTGCCGCCGGGAAGTTTCACTGATCTAATGAATGCGACAACAACATTTACCGGCACGGCCGGCACGACATACACTTTGCGCTGGACGATCTCGAATCCGCCTTGTCCGGCTTCGTTCGATGAAGTGCAGGTCAAGTTTAACCCAAACCCGGTAGCGGACTTCACCTTTGTCTCCTCAGGATTGTGCGTCGGCGATAAAATTCAATTTACCGATGCGTCGAGCTCAGCAGGAGGCGCGATTGTAAGTTGGAATTGGTCGTTTGGCGACGCCAGCCCGAGCGATATTCACGGCGGTTCGAGCACGCTGCCCAATCCGGTTTACACTTATGCGGCGGCGGGAACTTACACGGTTACCTTGACGGTCACAGATGTCAATGGCTGCAAGAACACCAAAACTCAAACGATCGTCGTTCGCACTCTTGATCATGTCCCGCCGTTCTGTGGCTTTGCCATTGATGCAAATAATAACGTCGTGATCACGATCACCGATCAAGACGATGCCGGCACCGGCGGCGGCATTGCTGAAATCAATGTCTTAATCAATCACAACGGCATACCGGTTTTTGATCGCCCGCTGGTGCCTTGTGTGACGAAGTATCTCAAGATCAACGTTCAACCGATCAATCCCGCTTTTCCCGCGAATTTCATGTTCGAAGTTAAGGATTGCTGCGGTAATGTTTCGATTTGCGATCCCGTCTTTTTCCGAGCTGAAGCGAACGGCTCCGGCCGCTATGAGTTCAAAGTATCGAACATGGATCGATATCTTTATGTTCAGAACGACGGTTTGAGCAAAATCGATATCCGTATCAACAATCGTCCACTTGAATTGTTAGCGGATCCGCTGCGGCGTAATTTGCATGGTAATCGGCAATATATGCCATGGCGCGGTGATATCGGTGTGGATGTGATCTCATTTTTGACCGAGATGGAAAATGACGTCGTGATTCAGGTGTCCGGTCCCACCACCGCGAGCGCGATGATTGTTTTTGCCGATGACGAGTTCCCGGTTACGTCGCCGGCGGTTTTGCCGCAAGAATTTACTTTGCTGCAAAATTATCCCAATCCTTTCAATCCCTCAACGAGGATTGAATACACCGTGCCAGCAATGTTCTCGGAGGGCGTAAAAGTGGAATTGGTCATTTATAACATCATCGGCCAACCGGTAAAAGTATTGGAAAATGGCCTCAAGACGCCGAATCTTTATGGCGTGAATTGGAATGGAACGGATGAATTGGGCAGGGTTGTACCGACGGGTATTTATCTCTACCGCATCAAAGTTGGCAATTTCACGGCGATAAAACGGATGTCGCTGATGAAATAAGAAAAATTTGGCATTCGTTTTAAACAAAACCTCCCGTGACTTATGGCTGCGGGAGGTTTTAGTTTTAGTTTTAGTTTTAGTTTAGATTTTTTAATCTGGCACCATGCGCGCGACGCGAAAGCCGACGAAGCGCATCGGTTTGTTGGCATTCCCGTCGCGGGAAACACAGCGCAGCGCGACTTCGTCGTTGAATGCCGCGCCGCCGCGGACGACACGGCGCTCCTGCTTTTCATCCTGCCAGGTTGCTGTCCATTCCCAAACATTGCCCGCCATATCCATGAGGCCATCCGGCGTCGCGCCGTTGGGGAAAGCATGCACGGGCGTGAGATTTTGATTCGCGCTGTTAAAATTAGCATGTGTCGGTTGCGGCATCGTTTCACCCCAAGGATATTTTCTTCGTCCCCCTCCTGCCGCCCACTCCCACTCTTCTTCCAGCGGCAAGCGATATAAAACCCCGCTCGCGCCTTTGCTTTTTGTCTCACCTGCCGTTAACCACATGCAATAGGCCTGCGCATCTTCCCAATCCACCCCGACGACCGGGCAATGATCGCGATTAAACTCCGGATCATCCCAAAACGCCGGGGCGCGATGCTGCGTGGCAGCAACGAATTGCCGATAAAGTTGATTGGTAACAGGAAATTCCGCCAAGTAATAATAGTAACTCGGCGCGGATTTTTTGGCGCCCAATAAAATTGTAGGCGCGGCAGGTGGCGCGAGGAGAATATATTCGGCGTTATTTTCAGCGGCATGACAATACCGCGGCGGCATGCGTGTTTCACTCACGGCGCGCAATGCACGCATTTGCAGCAGCGCCAGGTTTTGCATCGCCACTGTGAGATACGGAATATTAAATTGGATATCTTCAAGAATAGCCGTGGCCCGGCAGGTGACGATGAACGGGGCGTCAACCCCGCACCACTGCTGTGCCGTTTCGATCCACGCGCAAGCTTTGCGGCGCTCATCGCCGAGGGGAATTTCGTCTAAGCCGTCAACCAGAAAAAACGCACGGCGCGCTTGCACCGCGCGTTTCAACCCTTTGGCGGAAAGGGGACAACTCGTTTGCAACAACGCCTGTTGCAACGCTTCGATAACGGGCAAATCGAAGTCGATTTCGCGGGCGGGAATATAAAACGGAATGCGCGGTTTGGTAAATCCAAAGCGGTGATAGGCCTGGCGATCGGTTGAGCGCACGGCGAGGACTTGTAATAACGTGGTTTTGCCGGAAGTGGGGGCGCCGACCATCAACAGCGTTTTTTTCTCACTCAGTGCGCGTTGAATGACGTGTTCAACTTCGAGGGCTTGATCGAATTTTTCTGCCGGTGCAGAGGCTCCGCTTGCTGCCAATGGTTTTTCCGAACCATTATGCGACCTTAAAACATAAATCGCCACCTGCTGGCTCATGCCCAGGGCATTTAAAAAGCCGTACGCTTGATTGATTTTTTTTATATAACGCGAGACTTCGCCCCACGGCAGGAAAACTGGCGAGGGCCACGGCAGCATAAACCGCCGGCGAGATGCAATCAGGGAAAATAGTACCGCCGCTCCTAACCCGACGCCAGCCCACGTGAAATCATGAAAGCTGGTCATGCGCACTC
>CAYUVM010000039.1:0-14361 GCA_964447935.1 uncultured Cytophagia bacterium
CTTCATTTGCATGGCGAGAACGCGGCCATTAATAATGTAGCTCTCGACGGATTTGTCGTTTTTGCACAGCGCCTCACTCACCGCAGCCAGCGCTTTATCATAAAGCGTTTCTTGCGTTTTTTTGTCCTTGGCATTGTTGGCTTCCACGGCAAGCACCAGGCCCATGCCGGCATGCGCCTCGGCATACTTGGGGTCAAGCCCCTGTGCGCGCACAAATTCATTTTTCGCTTCGGCTAAGTTACCGCGTTCTAATTCGCGCATGCCTTGGTTGAAATGATTGTCGGCGGTATCGAGCACGGATTCTTTTTTCAACGTCTTCGAGCCGCAGCCGAGGCCCGCAAGGACCAGCATCGGCACCAACGCCGCGGTGGTTAACCGGGAAATTCTTTTTCCCATGGTAAATCTCCTTCCAAAAAATTAAAAATAAATTTGAATCTAAACACGTATCACGTATCACGTTTAACGTGTAACGTGATACGTGTAAAAATTTTAAATTAATCCAAAATCACCATCACCCGGCATTTATCGAGAAAATTCTGCGATTGCGCGGCGGCGTGAATGCGCTGCGCGTCGGCGCTGGAAACCACAACATCGGTGCTGTTCGCGCCGCTGGCTTTCATACCCTTAATGATGAGGGGATTATTCGTCACGCGCTGATTGCTTCGGGCGGCGTTAACATCTTTGTCGTAACCGACCATGCCTTGTTTGACCGCAAACTCGCGGCTCACATATTTCGAGCCGTAAACCTCATTGCCGCTTTCATCGACCACTTTCGGAGCCATGGCCGGCATCACGCCCAGGCCTTTGGCATCGATGACGAGGCCGGTAAACGCGCCGCCGGTCGCGCCGGTCGACGTGGTGCTGCCCATGTTTGGCGCCGTTAATTGCACGCCCGGAGGAACCGGTTTACCTTGCGGCCACGCCTGCCCGCACATCGGACAAACGGGTTGCGCGCTCATGAAGCGGCCGCCGCCAAAATTTGAGGGCAACACGGCATCTGCAACTCCGCTCAACGGCACTTCCACATCGACTTCCACCGATTGATCGGACATATAACGGGTGTCGACCACCGTGAAGCCGCGCAGAAAACCTTCCACGCGCGTTTTGATCACGTCGCTTTCCACGATCGCATTATTAACCGTGGTCTCGGAATTGAGCATCATGCCGCGCACCGTCGCCAACAGATTGCGGAGCGCATCACTCTTCGCGGCGGTGATGGCGCCCGCGCGTTGGGCTCCCGGAGGGGCGTTGGGGTTCGGCGCACCGATGCCGGTGGCTTTAATTTTCTGCTGGCTCCAATCAACACTGCCATCGTCGCCGACGGGTTGTGTGTATTGAGCAAAAGCCAGGCTGGCGGTTAAGAGCGCAACAATCCAACCAGCGAAAATTTTTTGAGCGAGTCGAGTTCTAAACATGTCTATTCTCCATAATAGATCGGATGATTCCAGCAGCGGCGTGCCGCCACATTTGATTTCAAAAGATGTATGCGAGGTAAATTTAGTTGCGGTAGGAAATGCGAAAGAAGCAATGGACACCAATCCCGTAGCCCTATGGCTCGCGACGTTGGCGCAAAGGCAAACCCGGTTGGCTGACTCAGCGGCCATAATTGGTGCCACAATCTATTTGGTTCGTTCGTCTCCGCTAGCGGCGAACCGTCCGCGTGCTCTTGAGTACTTGATGACACAACAATATAATTTTCAACCAATCACACATGAAAAATTAAACTCCTTCTTCCTGGAAGGATCGAGCGAATGACGGGGGTCGAACCCGCGACATCCGGCTTGGGAAGCCGACGCTCTACCAACTGAGCTACATTCGCTTTTTCACACCATTTATAAAGTTAATCTTCTTTAGAAAAAAGTCAAGCGATTTGTTCGGCGTAGCTTATTTATGAAGTTTTTAACGCCACGGGCAGTTCGCAATTGCGGAAATTTTTGCAAATATATTTTTGGGGCAAATTCGTTTGGGCGGCCTGCTATTGTCGTTAGTTTCTAACAAGTAAAATGTGTGCAATAAAAGCAAAGATTTTTAACACAGAGAAAACAGAGTCAACAGAGATTAAAAAGCTAAAGAGAAATTCCCAATCATTGCCTTCTCTGTTTGCTCAGTTTTCTCCTGTTACTCTTTTTGGTTGCGGCTCGTCCGCGTTGTGATCGGTGATTAAATAACTTTCCCATTTCACACAACCGTCATCTCCGCGCGCTTTAGGCGGGAATCCAGCTTTTAAAGGCGTGGATGCCCAATTAGAGCTTTCGGGCATGACAGCAGTTGGGCAAGTTATTTAGCCGGCATTTCTTAATGCCCGGAATTTTCTCGAAAACAACTTGCTTTTCTGGCGATTTTTTTTACCTTTTGAAAAACTAAAAACGCCTTTATGCCAATTACTCGTCTTCAACTCAAGCCCAATCGCGATCGCTCGGTGCGCCGCTTTCATCCGTGGATTTTTTCCGGGGCGCTGGCTCGTCTCGAAGGGACAAAAGCACCCGGTCTTGTCGAAGTGGTCGACACCGAGGGGAAATTTCTCGGGCGCGGTTTTTATAACCCGAGTTCGCAAATTGTTTGCCGCATGTTGACATGGCAGGATGAGACCATTGACGCCGAATTTTTTCAGCGTCAAATTGGCGCCGCCTGTCAAATTCGCCGGCGCTTGTTTGCGGCAAATGCCACCAACGCCTTTCGCCTCGTCAATGCGGAAGGCGATGGTTTGCCCGGCTTGATCGCCGACCAATACAACGATTATCTTGTCGTGCAAATCAGCACGCTCGGCATGTCACACTTTCGCAATGAAATTGTCGCGGCGTTGCAGAATATCGTTCAACCACAAGGCCTCTTCGAGCGCAGCACCGGAGCGTCACTTAATGAAGAGGGTTTGCCGCCGGCCACGCAAACCATTGCCGGGAACGAGCCGCCGGCGGCTTTGCAGATTCGTGAAAACAACCTGCTTTTTGAAGTCAATATTCACGAAGGCCAGAAAACCGGTTTTTTTCTTGATCAGCGCGAAAACCGTGCGTGGGTCGCGAGAATCTGCGCCGGGCGGAAATTGTTGAATGGGTTCGGATACACCGGCGCGTTTTCGGTTTATGCGCAACAGGGCGGCGCGTTACGTGTCGTAACGGTGGATTCTTCGACGGCCGCGATTGAAATGGCGAAACGAAATTTTGCGTTGAATCAGTTTAAAATTGTTCCGGAAGATTTCGTCGCCGCCGATCTCTTTCAATATTTGCGCAGCACCACGCAGAAATTTGATTTCATCATTCTCGATCCGCCGGCGTTTGCGCATCGGCAGAAAGACGTTGATAATGCCGCGCGCGCGTACAAAGACATCAACTTGCAAGCGATGAAAATCATTGAGCCGGATGGCTTGTTACTGAGTTGTTCGTGTTCGCAGCCGATGGCGCCGGACCTGTTTCAAAAGATTCTCTTCGCCGCTGCCGCTGATGCCAAACGCACGGTTCGCATCATCGGCCAAAGCAGCCACGCGCCCGATCATCCGATCAATATCTATCATCCGGAAGGGCGATATTTGCAAGCCGTGCTGTTGCATGTGAGTTGAGCGCTATAAAACAAGCTAGCTGGCAATCTAAATTTGCAACAGGAATCGCGATGAAGAAATAAAGTTTAGTATGCTTGTCGAGAAATGAGTTGCATGAATTACGTGGCGTTCCAAGCACTGTTTACCCCCCCCATTTTTAAAGTTTGTGAATAAGTGAAAATACGAAGCGATAGATAAAACATGGGATTTGAATTGAATTTCAAGTTTGGAGCAAATGTATCTCAAAGCAATCTAACCAAAGCGAGGTGGGACATGTTAGGAAAAAAATCTTTTATTTACAAAGCTTTCGTCGTTAGCTTGATTTGTATATTTTCCCTCTCCACAAGTTGCGTTTCCTATCGCAATATGCGACCCACAGGAGAGTATACTGTTCTTAACAAGGAGAAGCTGCGCGATGTTTACACTTTTCGCACAGTGCAGTTGCCCAAGCCAGAAAAGCCTTTACTTGTCGTTGAGTTGGGTAAGTATCCCGTTTTTCGGGAACATCAAAAAGTCAGGGAAGTCGGTGAGAGGAAAAATAATACAAAATTAGTAGGATGCTCTGCTTGGTTTTTTGGCAGTATCGCTATGATGAAGGCAAAATCAGGTATGGACATTAATAGTGATCTAAGCGGTGTCTTGGGAGCAGTCGGGGTTGTTGGAATTATATGGGGATTTATGGAAACTCTCGAGGCGCTTGGAGACAATCAAAAATGGAAACCAGTTTCACGATTTAGCTTACAGGATACGGAGGTGAAGTCCGAAACGGGTTTTGAGCCAATCGCGAATGATCGAATTAAAGCATCTTCGCCGACGATTGCAGAAGAATGGATCTTGTCTACAGATTCACAAGGCAAGGTATTCTTAGACATGCCCCCAATAGCTCGCTTGGTACGCGGCAGTGGCGATCTTGCAATCACTTTTCAGACGATGGATGCCAACAAGATTACTAACACGTTCACAATTCCTCAAAGTTTTTTTGCAGATCTCAAGACCTATTGGGCCTCCGTCCGCCCGCCTCAGTTGGTCACAACAGTCAGTTTTGATGATGTCGGGTCTTGGAAAGCCAATCGAATGATCGATGGCGCTGAAGAAGCTAATCTGATCATGACTATCGAAAACCGCGGCGAAGGCAAAGCTCTTGATGTGAAGTTACGGATGAAATGCGATAATCCTAATGTCAAGATCAATGAACTGATAAGTCTTGGCCAGATATCGCCTGGCAGCAAAGTTGAACAGCGTGTTCCTATTACAGCTAAAATGGAGCTTGCCGATGGCTCAGCAAGTTTTGAAATTCAAGCCACAGAGCAACGCGGCTACCACGCTAGAAAAGTTGAGCTAAAAGTTCCTGTCCGCAAACTTGATAAACCTGCACTCCAAATTGCCTCGGTGGATATTAATGATGGCCATATTGGTCTGGCAAAAGGTAATGCCAATGGTATTCCAGAGAATGGTGAGACGGTAGAACTTATTGCGTATGTACAAAATCAAGGTGTTGGGCCTGCTATTGGCAGCAAATTAAATTTAGTTAGCGTATCAAGTGGCGTTAATGTCATAGCAGACGAGGTTAACTTGGGTAGGATAGAAGCTTCTGCTACTGAAAAAGCAAAAGTCATTGTGGAAATACCTCGTCAATTTTCAAAAAGTACTTTAGAATACAAACTGATTGCCACAGATATTCGTAATGCTTGCCCTCCAGCAGAGAAAAGCGGATACTATCAAGTCGGCCAAGTCGCCCCAATTTTGGCCTACGAGTTTAAAGCTCCAACTAACCTAACAAATGGTTCAAGTGGTTCAATGATTGTTACACCGAAGAATATTGGTAAGCTAACCGCCAATGGGATTCGACTTTCGGTAACAACTGTTGAAGAGGGAATTAAACTGGCTAATAATAGCATTCTCATAGGCTCTTTAGCGCCCTCTACTGACTACAACCCGCAGATTATTTCCGTTCAGATACCACGTATTTTCACTAAGAAGAGTTTAAATGTAGAAATCAAACTGAGCCAAGATGAGTTTCCCGCTTTCATAGAAAATCGAGAAATCCCTCTTACGATCATTCAGCCCAAATTGGGTCTACTGGATAGATCAAATTTAGATCAGCAGTTGATGCAGGGAACAATTGGTGCTAAGTTGACGGTTGCAGTTGCAAACGAAGGAAATCTAATGGCAGAGGATGTGACGATAACCGCTGCTACAGATATAGGAATGATACGATTCAACAACATCAGAGCCAGCATTGGCAGCATACCGCCTAAATCAATTTCAGAAAACAAGACGTTTATTCTGGATGTACCAGGAGGTGTTGCGAGTGGCAGTTTACCTATTCATTTAAGAATTTCCCAAAAGGACTTTCCATCTGTTGAAAAAACTCTTTCCTATAAAATTTTAGAACGTGGCACAGAACGCACAGTGGTTCAACCAACGGAAGACTTTCAACCACGCTCATCCACTAGGTCTTCTATACAACCTCCCATTGTCATGGTACCGAATATTCAAAACGACGAAGAAATACTTTCAAATCGCTTGTCTTTTACAGCTTTTGTGTCGGACAATTACGGATTAGCTTCTGTCAAAGCTAGTTTAAATGATGTCGTTTTTTATAATTCCCAAACCGATGAAGGAGCAAAAGCTGGTGGCAAGGCTCTGATTATACAAAAAGAATTGGCCGCTTTTCGTCCAGGCCAAAATATCATTAAGATAGTAGCTGTCAACAACAGCAATATCCCTCAAGAACAAATCATTACCGTCAATTATACTGCTTCCGTACATACACGCAGTGGCGATTGGAAGGTTTCCTCGAAGGTTGCAAACTTTTTGTTTTCCTCAAAAAACGTTGCTGTTGTTATTGGAGCCAGCAATTACATAAATCCTAAAATCCCAGATTTGCAATATGCTGATGATGACGCAATAGCTATCAAAGATTTTTTGACCAAATATACAAATTTTAGTATCTCTGCAGAATTGATTAACGAGAGAGCGACTAGAATTAATATTTTAGAGACTATCGACAAACTAAAGCGAGATAATAGCGTCAATAGAATTATATTCTACTTCGCAGGACATGGTGGAACTGAGGAATCGGGTACAGGCGGTGAAGATCTAGGATATTTTCAGCCTGTTGATTTTGATCCTGAAAGACCGTTAACAACTGGTATTCCAATGAGCCAAGTTCGTGACTGGGCTCTGGCTCTACCTGCGAAACATGTCTTGTTTATTTTTGATGCTTGTTTCAGTGGCATAGTGGGTGGTTCAGCGAGAACCGGTAAAAATTATAATTTAGACTTTCTTGCAGAGAATGTCGGTAGACATGTAATTACCGCTGGCACGAAAGATGACGAAGCTCTAGAGTATAATAATTTGGGGCATGGCGTATTAACCTATTATTTGTTGGAAGGGTTGCAAAGCGGAGCAGACGTTGATCGTGATGATGTAATCACTCTTAATGAATTAGCTGTATACTTGAAGCGCGAAGTGACAAACTTTACTCAGGGGAAACAACATCCGCAACTAATCAAATTTTTTGATGGCAATGGAGAGCTTTTTGTCGAGTTAATAAAATAGGATATGAGCCATGACTTATTATTTATTGTCGGTCATTAGCTTTACAGGCGCCTTTCTCTTTTATTTGGTAAAGACCAAAAGATGGAGCTATCTGAGTTACTATGTTCTATTTATCATTATCTTGACCGGCATATTCTACTATTCTTTAAGGAATTTGCCTTATACTGGTAGAGGGCCAGAAGACGAATGGGTATATAAAGACTTCATTCTTTTTTTAGCAATGTTGGCAGGGATGATCACCAATACAATTTCGAATCGAATTCGGGATCGCAAATTGAGTATCAAAAGGACAGACTTCTTGAAGCCGCTATTTGTAGCTCCAATTGTATTCATGGTGGTTTGGGGGGTTATTGGAAAAATGATCGAGTTTAATTTTATGACTTGTTGTTTTGCTTACACAAATGGATACTTTTGGGAAAACATTTTGAAAAAAGGTTTTAAACAAATCACCAATGATTGATGAACTGTAGGAATTTACTGCATAGTGAGTGATTCGGTAGTGAAGTTTAAACCGGTGTTGATAGATAGTGATTTTCGCTGAAAGTATAAAGTTGTAATTTGATACAGACATAAATTTGTGGTGAAAGTCAAACAACCAGCCCAAAATGCTGCGGATGTTGTGACTGAGGTTTTTTGACAAAGCTGTTGTGCCAAACCATGTCGCATTGTTTTCAAAAACTGTCACCCCACAACGCCACTGATTTTGACATTATCAATTACGTTTTAAGAAGTACGAACCATGTCCACCCTCGCTTATTGGCTCGGCTTCGGCGCGTTCTGCTGTATCGTTATCGGCATCGGCCTGCGCATCTATCTGCGCGAAGCTCGCGCCGGTAAGCAGATGAGCAGCAACGAATTTTGGGACGCAAAGAAATCCTTATCCGCCAGCTCGGTGGGCTTGTCGATTTCCGCCAGCATGATGTCCATCAGTTGGTCGTGCGTTTATGGCGTGCAATTATTTTATTGGTATGGCCTCGGCGCGGCATGGCTGCTGGCGATTCCGTGGCTCATGGCGATGGCAGGATTTTTTCTGCTGGCGCCGCGTTTCCGTCGTCTTCACGCTTTTTCGCAACCGGAAATGGTTGGCCAGCGTTTCGGGACCCGCACGCGACAGTTGCTCGCCGTGCCGCTCGCGATGGTGTTTCTGATTTGGTGCGGCGCGGAAATGTACGCCGCTGCGATTATTTTGGCGCCGCTGCTCGGTACGACGAAATACGTCATGCTCGGCATCATTGCCTCGGTGGTGGCAACCTATTCATATTTGGGCGGATTTGCGGCGGTGGTTTCAACGGATAAATTTCAATATTTTTTAGCGGCGTTTTTTATTGCGACGATGGCCTTCTTTGGCGGGCAGGCGGTTTTGCAACAAACGACGTTCGCGAATTTTTTAGCTGGCCTGCCGACGCCACCCAAAACCACGGCCTCGGCGATTTCATTTTTTGCCGCCGGCCCGGCGCTCATCATCATGACCATCGTTTCGTATTTGCCCGGCTGGCTGGTCGAAACCGATGTTTGGATTCGCCTGCAAGCTGCGCGCTCCAACACCAAAGCCCGGCAAGGCGTCGCCATCGCCGCGACCAACTCGTTCATCTTTGTTGGGGCGTTGCCGATGATCATCGGCCTCAGCGCGTTGTATCTGTATCCGCCGGTCAATGGCGTGATTCCGCCGGAACTGAAAGATGGCGCCACTATTTTCGTCAAAATTATGCAAGATTACTCGCCGGTGTGGTTGAACGTGTTTCTCGGCGTCGGCTTGGCGGCCGTGGCGATGTCCACAATCGACACTTGCGGCAACGTGGCGGCGCTCTCGGCTTGTTATGATATTGTCATGCCGGCACTGCAGGAAAAATCCTCGCCGCAAGTTTTACAATTATCGCGGCGGATGACGGTGTTGGCTTTAGCCTCGGCCTTTTTCTATTCGTTGTTCATTGAATCGTTGTGGGATATTTTTTATCTTTCATCCGGCATTTTGACGACGACGATTTTCTTGCCGATGATCGCGATTTTTCTTCCGAACACGAAACCGCAACAGGTGCAGGCCGCGATCATTACCGGTTTCGTGGGCACGTTGCTGTTTTATTTTCTCGAAAATCGTGGTTATTTAAAAATGATTGAACCGCATTGGCTTGCCGCCACCGGGCTGGGATATATTTTGTTGGGCTTCTTGACGAGTCTATTGGTTTTTGTGATCGTCGGACAACTGCGTTTCGCCGTTGTCCCGAGGCCGTATGCTTCGGAAAATGTCAATTAAAGTTTTGAGGAAGAGATGAGTTGCTGTTGCGGCCCCGGCGGCGCCGTTGTTGCAAGCACCAATGAGTTTTTCAACACGCAAGCCGGCCGGTATAAAAAATATTTCCAGAAAAAAGGGCTGCACAAAGAACAGAAATTTTTGGTTGAGGGTATTCGTCAAGGTGGAATCAACGAAGCCGAAATTCTCGAAATCGGCTGCGGCGTTGGCGGGTTGCATTTGAGTTTGCTTAAAGCGGGCGCGGCCAAAGCCACCGGGTTCGATATCTCCGAAAAGATGATCGCAACCGCCAGGGCTCTATCCGACGAAATGGGCCTGCAAGAACGCACGCAATATTGGCGTGGCGATTTTGTGCTGATGCACGAGCAAGCGCCATGCGTTGAAGTGACAATTCTCGACAAAGTCATTTGCTGCTATCCCAACGCCCTGGAGTTGATCTCACTTTCGACGGAGAAAACACGGCGGCTTTATGCCGTCAGTTATCCGCGCGAAAATTTTTTCGTGCGCCTGCTTTTTCACAACTTCAAGTACGTGCTCAAACTCCTGCGTCAGTCATTTCATCCTTATTATCACGAGCCGCAGCAAATTCAAAATTGGATTATTGAAAACGGCTTCGAGAAAGTTTATGAAAAGACCACCACGATTTGGTTGATTCAAGTTTTTCAGAGAAAGACCCCAAATTAAAATCAACTGATTTTACTCGTTGACACTCTGGCGCATCAACACGTGAGGTAATCCCATGCCCGATCTCAGCATCGACTTTTGTGGAATCAAATCTCCGAATCCGTTCTGGCTGGCCTCCGCGCCGCCGACCAACAGCGCGTATCAAGTGGCGCGCGCATTTGACGCCGGCTGGGGCGGCGCGGTGTGGAAAACCATCGGCGAGCCGATTGTCAATGTTTCGAGCCGGTATTCCGCGGTGCATTACGCCGACAAGCGCGTGATGGGGCTGAATAACATCGAGTTGATCACCGACCGGCCCATCGAAGTCAACCTCCGCGAAATTGCCGACATTAAAAAACGTTATCCGAAGCACGCGGTGATTGTTTCGCTGATGGTCGAATCGAGTCGTGAGGCCTGGCATGACATCGTGAAGCGAACGGAAGATACGGACTGCGACGGCCTCGAACTCAACTTCGGCTGTCCGCACGGCATGAGCGAGCGCGGCATGGGTTCGGCGGTCGGGCAAGTGCCGGATTATGCCTGCATGATCGTCGAATGGGTGAAAGAAGTTGCGACCAAACCGGTGATCGTGAAACTCACGCCGAACATCACTGACGTTCGCTACATCGCGCGCGCTTCGGCTCGCGGCGGCGCCGATGCGATTTCACTCATCAACACTATCAACTCGATCACCGGCATCGATCTCAACACATTGGCGCCGCGGCCGGCTGTGCGCGGTAAATCTTCGCACGGCGGGTATTGCGGCCCGGCGGTGAAGCCGATTGCGCTCAACATGGTGAGCCAAATTGCGGGCGATCCGGAAATGCACGCGCTGATGCATCGTTCAAACGGCAAATCGAATGGCAAACCATTCCGTATTCCGATCAGCGGCATCGGCGGCATTCAAAGTTGGCAGGACGCGGTCGAGTTTATGTTACTCGGCGCGACCAGCGTGCAAATTTGCACGGCAGTGATGCACTACGGCTTTCGCATTGTCGAAGAAATGATCGACGGCATGTCGAATTGGATGGAAGAAAAAGGCTTTCAAACGCCGGCGGATTTCATCGGCAAAACCGTGGACCGCGTGACGGATTGGGGGCATCTTGATTTGAATTATAAAATCGTCGCCAATATAAACGAGGAAAAATGCATTCACTGCGGCCTGTGTTACATTGCCTGCGAAGACGGTTGCCATCAAAGCATCCGCATGCAAACGCAAAATGGCGTCAATCACTATTCGATTAAAGAAGAAAGCTGCGTCGGCTGCAACATGTGCATGATCGTTTGCCCGGTGGAGGGCTGTATTCGTATGAAAGAAATCGACACTGGCAAACCGGAAATGTCGTGGAACACCTATCAGCAATGGCTCGGTGAAGGCAAGGTGGAGAAGATTTTGCCGCCGGAGCATGTGTAATTGACTGCCAAAGAAAGTAGCGCGTCGTGCATAAGATCGAGCATGAGATTTGGTCATTCTTGACAAACCAGCGCAAGATTCAAAAAACGGAAGTGGAATTGGTGCGAAAGGATCGCGGGCAACGGGTGCGAACTTTTGCCGATCTGGTTTTGCAAGTGGCCGAATTATCTTTTCGCAATCCGGAGTTCGTGCTTTTTTTTCGCGGGCAGGCCAAAGATTTTTCCAATCGCGTTGGCGTCTCGTCCCTTTACCCCGCGATTTTTCGCGACCGAAAAAATTACCTGCAGCAAGCCGAAGCCGAACGGCGGTTTCTTCAACTGCAACGCGCCGAAGATTTTTTGAGCGAACAATATAACCTCGACGGCGCTCGACGGCTGCGCATTCATCAGATTTTGCGTTGGGCCATTTTGCAGCATTACGAAGTGTGCGCCACGCCGCTTTTGGATGTGACCCAATCGCTGCGGGTGGCGTGCTCTTTTGCACAACAACAGAGCAAAACCGGCGCGTGGCTTTATATTCTGGGATTGCCGCAAATCAGCGGCAGCGTCACGGCCTCATCGGAACACGGCATACAAATTATTCGTCTGCTTAGCATTTGCCCGCCCTCGGCTTTGCGCCCGCACTTTCAGGAGGCGTATCTGGTTGGAGAATATCCTACGATCAGTTTCAAAGCAAAGTTGGAGTATGACCGCAACGAGTTTGATTTTGGCCAGCGCTTGCTTTGCAAATTCCGGCTAGGCCCCCGCGCTTCGTTTTGGACAAAAGAATTTCCCATGATTCCAGAACGCGCGCTTTATCCTGATGGGCATAGCGATCAACTTCAGCAGTTGGCACAATCGATTAGAAAACAGTTATAAATTCACGTCTCGATTCATCTATTGACTTAACCGCGAGTAACGCCTTGTCATCTTCACACATCCGATTCATTTTGGCGCTTTTATTCTTTATTGTGTCAAATTCGAAAACCTCCTTCGCACAGGACGATGCCAAAATTTTGACCATCATCCACACGAATGATCTGCAATCGCGCTTGCTGGGTTTCGGACCGAATCAGGCGTACACGCCGGCGACATTGAACGACGATCCAACCATCGGCGGTATCGCGCGCGTTGCCACGGTCATCAAAACGCTCAAACAAAAATCGCCGGAGACCACGCTGGTGATTGACGGCGGCGATGTGTTGATGGGCACATTGTTTCACACCATCGCGCGGGAAGAGAGTCCGGAGTTGCGCTTGTTGAGCGCCATCGGCTACGACGCCATTGCGCTCGGCAATCATGAATTTGATTTTCGTCCGCTGGGTCTTGCACAAATCATCAACGCGGCATTGGCGCAAGGCAATATTCCAGCTTTGCTCTGTGCCAATGCAGTTTTCAACACTACAGACGCACGTGATGATTCCTTGCAGGCGCTGTTCGAGCGCGGCGTCGTTCGGCCATATCAAATTTTTGTCAAGAATGGTTTGCGCATTGGCGTATTTGGCGTGTTGGGATTGGCGGCCGCCGAAGTGGGGCCGTTTGCCGCGCCGGTGACTTTTGCCGATCCAATCGCCGCCGCCAAGCGCATCGTCAAAACGCTCAAAGAGAACGAGAACGTCGATGTCATCATCTGTGTGTCGCACGGTGGCGTCCGTTGGAATGCGACGGACAACAAATGGGAGGGAGAAGATATTGCGCTTGCCGCTGAAGTGCCGGAGATTGCTGTCGTTGTCGGCGGCCATTCGCACACGTTTTTGGCGCAGCCGATTGTGGTGAACAACACGCCCGTCGTGCAGGCCGGTTCCGAAGGCCGTTATGTTGGCGCGCTGCATTTACAGATCGCGAACAGCACAGCAACAATGCAAAATTATCACACGGTCGCCATCAATGATTCCATTGCTGCTGACCGCGATATTCAAGCTTTAGTCGACCACTATAAAGAAATAGTCACTCGAAAATTTTTACAACCTCACAGTTTGGCGTTTGATCAAATTCTCGTCGAAACGGGTTTTGACCTCAAAATTAAAGAGGACAATTCCAATTTAGGCGATCTGGTGAGCGATGCGGTCCGCTGGCGTATTGATCAGCTTGAATATCAGCCCACTGCGCCGGAGACGCGCACGGTTATTGCCGTTGCTTCGAACGGGTTGATTCGCGACGATATTGTTCCCGGTTTGCAACAAGTTTCCGATTTGTTCCGCGTGGTTCCGCTCGGCATCGGCGAATTGGATGATGCACCCGGCTTCGGGCTGGTGAGTTTTTATTTGACCGCGCCGGAGCTTAAAAAAGCGTTCGAAGTGGTAACAACAGTTTACCCGCGCAAAGGAAGTGATTTTTTCTTGCAGATTTCCGGCGCCAAATTTCGTTATAATCCCAACCGCGTTCTGTTTGACCGCGTCATGGATATTGAGCTTGCCGACAGTGCCGGTGTCTTTGCTCCGCTTGATCTTTCGGCGAACAATAAGAAACTCTACAAAGTCGGCTGCGACTTTTTTGTCGGCGCCTTTATCAACATTGTTGGTGATTTCACCTCCGGCCTTCTCACGATGGTGCCGAAAGATCGTTCGGGGCAGCCGATCACGGATTTGACGAAGGCACTTATTGATGCACATCCCGAAATTGCAGGCGTTCAAGAAACCAAAGAATGGACAGCTTTTCTGGATTATGTGCGAAGATTTCCGGATGCCAACGGCAACAACATTCCGGATATGCCGGAACGCTATCGTTTGCCGCAGGGCCGCATCGGCAGAGTTGCGAGTTGGAATCCAGCGCTGTTTTTTCGGAACGCGACGTATTTGACGTGGAGTGTTACGGGCACGATGTTGTTACTGCTGTGTGTTCTGGTGTGGTTAATGAGACGGGCAATGATCAACAGACAGAATATTAAAAAATCAACTTTCTGACTTTGTGGTTTGAGGCTGTAAAAACAGGGTTGCGGCGGCATTCATCAGGTCGTCAATTA
>CAYUVM010000040.1:0-14293 GCA_964447935.1 uncultured Cytophagia bacterium
GGGGAAAGTGGAACGCGGGCGCAATTCATTCGTGAAGCACGGCTCGCCATACACGCCATACAGCCAATCCGTTGTGTCGCCGCTGGCGAGGTTTAAATCCGAGCTTTGCTCCGGGGTGTACGCAACATTATGCACCACACGAATGCGATCCGCCATCGCGACCGCAAAATTACTCAACAGGGTCTTATCCGGCGCCGGATTATTGGTATACCCCCACGGATACAAAATAAGCTGTGAAAAATTGTGATACGAAATCAAGCCGCTGGGCCGGTGTTGTTGCAGAAAATCACGCACCGCCTGCGTCTCCGGCTCGGAAAACGGCCCGGTGCCGCGATACGTCTCGGAGAACGAATCACCCGACGAACCGGGACCGCCCCATTGGTAACTGTAGTTACGATTGAGATCGACACCGAAGGTACCGTCGCCGTTGTTGCGGCGATTCTTCCGCCACAAACGCTGGCTCGTTACGGAATATTGATGGCCATCCGGATTGACCATCGGCACGATCCAAATCTCGGTTTGATTTACCAAACGCGTGGCCAAAGTATCAGTGCCGTATTGATTCAACAAATGCTTGGCCAGCAGAAAAGGCACGTCCACGGAAATCCATTCGCGCGCATGATGCCCACCGACAAAAACGACGGTCGACTCCGGCTCGTCTTGCGCAACATTATCGCTGATCTTAATCGCCCACAGCTCACGGCCTTCGATGGATTTACCGATAGAGGCGACGCGAGCAATTTGCGGATGCGCGGTGGCAAGTTGATGCAGTTCGGTATCAAGCTCGGCGTAAGTGTGATAAAGCCCGGCGTCCGGTTGACTCGGGCCGCCGTTATTATCGCAACTTCCGGCCATGAGCAAAAAGGCGCTAACCATCATGCCGCAGCCGATGATCGTGCGGTGTTTTAAAGCTTTCATTGGCCCTCCTTGGCGCTGGCGTCCATTTTCACTACGCGGTAGTTCATGCCATTTTGTTTCAGTTGTTCGAGATACCAATCATAAGCGCGCGCCATCACCGAATCGCCTTGCACGTCCCACACGTCGACGCCGAGGTCGGCGATCTGTTGCAATTGCGCTTTATCGGCGAAATGAATTTTAACCAGCCGCTGTACCACGTCTTTTTCCGTCGCCACTTGCGTGTTCATGGCAAGGGTTTGCATCGTCGTGCTATCGCTGTAAATAATAAGATAGTCCGGTTGCTGGACGAGAATTTTCACGCCACTCTGCCGCAGGCGCTCGATGGTCTGTTGATCAGCCGAGCTGATTTTGCGCAGGCCACCACGCCCCGTCGCCGCCGTTGACGCGGTTGTCGTAGTCGCGGGTTGCTGCTGGCCGCAGGCGGCTAATGCCAGCGCGCCCAACAGCATTACAAAAGGTTTTCCCATGGTTTTTCCTTAAAATTAAATTTTAGTTGGTGGGCTAATATAGGTTTTAGCGCCGGCAATGTCAAGTGGAATTCTACCGCTGTTCTAAACGGGAACCAGCGTCACGGATTCAGGCTGAAGTTAAATGTTTTATGGGAAAAAGCTATGTGACAAGATCCTCAGCAAGACACTTAGAAAATCTCCTTACCGCAACAGTACTAATTTTTCGATTTCAACCAACACGTCAGCAAGAAAAGGAGCCGTTGAGATCACCACATTTTGCTCACTGCCCTCGTGCTTGTGATGAGGATAGGTTGGCACACTCTTATGGTGGCCGGTGTTGTCGTAACGAAACATGAATTTGCCGAACGCCTCGGCATAATGGTAGGCATACATCAAGCGCTCAATCATGAGCTCTACATCCACGAACTCGCGAAATTGCAATATCGACCCATCGCGAAAATGAATTTCTCCTCGAATAAAGCCTTCATGGGTTCCACGCTTATCGTAAGTTACATTGACGGAAAGTGCCACCGCACAGTTCTCGAGGGTTTCATTCACCTGGCGAAAGTAAGTCTCAATCCGCAAATTGAACCTCACGTAAGGCCTGCGCTTTTTCTTGCAGGCGCTCGAATAAGCGATATTCGCCTATCCACTCGGCCAGTTCCAAGGTTTCCGCCAACTCCTCATTCTCATAGCGTCGTATAAACTCAGCCGTGGAAAAGCCATATCGTGTTTCCAGTTCGTGCAGCCTCGCCTGTGCGCGCCGCAGGCCGGCTTCAAATAAGCGCAACTCGTTCTGGAGCGCGGCTTGCACCAACGGTTTTAAGGATTGCTGGCGCGGCGAAAGAAGGGTAAGCTCGGTCATAGCTTTTGGTAGATAGATTTTATCAAGTTCGTTAGAGGTTGCTTCATATTGGCTGAATTTAAGATAATATAATTTTGCTCCTTTTACAAGTCTTTTGCTAACGTCCATCAATTCATAATGGCTTTATTGACTTTTCACCTCAAAACAAACAGCCCCGATGCTCTCATGAGCATCGGGGCTGAAAGATTTACAAAAAAGAATCTTTACCGCACCAACATCAACTTCTTCACTGCACGCTGGCGGCCCGCCTCTAATTGATAGAAGTAAACACCGGCAGGAACGGCGCGGCCAAGGTGATCACGTCCATCCCACAATACCGTGTTGCTGCGGCGCAAATCGCCGCCGGCGAAACGCGCGACTTCCTGGCCGAGCAAATTGAAGATGCGCAAACTCGGCGTAATATTCGTCGCGTCAAGCCCAAAGCTAATGCGCACCTGGCCCAATTGCGGCGTAAAAGGATTCGGCTGGGCGTCGTGGAGTGCAAAACCGGTTGGCAACGGACGATCTTCATTCACGGCAGTAATCGTCCGCTTCTGTTCCACAGCGGTTACCTCCAAAGGCTTGAGCGCGCGTTGTTTGAACCCATCGCCGAACGTGGCCGCCTGATTCTTATCCAAATAATACGTTGTAAGATTAATACTGAGGGGCACGTTGTCTGGTGGTGAAGAAATCAATAAACCGGAATCGCCGTACGATTTTTTGTCACCGGAATCGTTGCTATCCGTGGCCAAATTGTCTTTATAATAAAGCTCGCGCTTGGTGCCAAGGCGCGGCACGTCGATAAGTGTCAAATAGGTGCCGGAATTGCCAGTGAGCATAAACCAATTCAAACTATCCGGTGGATCGGTAATGGTTTTGTTGTATGAATCCTGTACTCCATCCACCAGAATGCCGGGATTATAGGCGTTGAAAAACATCATGCCCTTCGCCAACTCGTTAAAATCAGCCGACAGGCGAACTTCGGTATAGGTCAAACCTGTAACCGGCGGCAGAGTGACGTTCTTCGCGTCAAACGAAGTGCTGTACGGAAAGTATTGTGCGTTGAACGCGAATGGGTATTTTTTTCCGAATACATCAAGGTTGTATGAAATTTCGCGGAAACTTCGCACCGGTCTTTGTTCAAAGCGTGCATTAACAAATTGCAAGGTATCCTCCTTCACAGTGATCGGCATAAAAATAGAGGGCTTGACCTTAAAACGGACTTTTTGGCGATCCAAAATATCTTTGCCGTCGCCAAAAGGCGCCTTGATGCTGATGTCCGTAAACCAGCCGGAGTTTCTCTCGTGCGCTTCGATATAGCTTTCGCCAATGACGGTATCCGCCCCGGCGGCATTGATTGGAGCCGGCCTGTAACGGACGTGCGGCGACACCACCGCCGGGTTTTTGACGTGTTGAAAAAGATATAGCCATCCCTTTGTGGGAGGATTTGTGAGCAGGTCGGTCACTTCCAGCTCAAGGCGAGTGTCATCGCTGCCATCGACCCATTTATCCGTCGGCGCCTTATCGCCTGTGCCTGCCTTATCGCCGGTGCCTTTCGGCATGAAAACCACTTCGTCGTTCGCATCTGCCAGCGCGTCTTTTTCGATCAGATACTCGCCCTTGGCCGTAACTTCATCGATTTGAAAAGGTACCGGCTGGAAATTGCCGTTCAGGTAAGAATAAGCCGTGTAGACCTTGATAGAATCGTTGAGCAGCAACGTTAGCTTAGAAGTCGGGACGATAACCGGCTCATACCTTCGCGTCAAAGTATTTTGTTGCGCCCACAATTGATTGACCGCCACCAAACTCAACAACGCGGCAAAAAGAGTGAACCGTGATTTCGTAAATAATTGCATGATGAATTGCCCTCCTTAGAGCAATGGTTAGGGTGAAATAAAACTATCCTCGCGTCAAATGCTACCCTGTCATTGGTTATAAAATACCGCTGTATAAAAATGATTCTAAAATTTCAACAAATGCGTAAAAAGTACGCATTGCTGGAAACGAAAAATACACAATTTGACGCTATGCGCACATCCAATAATGCAGCATACCATTATAATACAATATATATGCCATAAAAAATCACCGCAATTGAACCACGGTGTGATTACAAAACTGTACCACTGTGCCCAAAATTGGACAACACCTCGTTCAATTTTGGAACGGGGCATTAACTGATTTGGCCACCGCGTAAAACAATGCATTAAATAAAAACTTGTAAGTTGCTCGTACCTGCCCGCGAAATTGCGGGCGAAAACCGAAAAGAATCACCCGCCCGGCGCCGACCGGCACTTCAACCAGCGCGTGTTGACCGATCAAATATTCTTCGCCCTCCAGCCAGCCGGAGAGCAAAAGGTTGCTGCGCGGGTAGGTGAGAATACCTTTGCCCTCATCGAGTCGAAACGCCGGGCTGTTGTTAAAAAAAATCACTTCTTCGCGACGGGCACCGTAGGTAAGCGGGTGTTTGGTGTCCGCAATTACCCGCAGCATCGATCCGGGCGCGTTGAATTTTTGCGCCGGCAAACCTTCGGTCACGTCGCGAATTTGTATCCAAAAATTTCGAATCGGCAATTCGGTCGCGGCATCCAACGCCACCAGGGTTTTGCCTTTTTCAACGAACGCGCGGAGCTGATGAATGCCGATTTCGCCGAGGCCGTTAGCATACGGCGACGGCATATTCTCCGCGTTGTGGCCACGTTCGATGCTCTGTGCCGGCTGATCAGGCAAAATAATCACGTCGAATTTTTCATGCAGTTCGCCGGCGCGAACGTCGGCGTCCGTCAAAGTTTTAAACGAGAACTCATATTGCTCCAACACCCAACGCGTCCATCCTTCATCCATGTTCGCCACCCAACTTTTATACAACCCAATGCGCGGGGCTTGCAAGCGATACATCGCGCCGGAGGGTTTGTTCGGCACGCCTTGCATATCTGCGCCGCTTTGGTGAGCAATTTCTTTCAGAATCGTCTCGCGGCCTTTCGCCTCCACGAGAATCGTGCCGATGGGAAGTTCTTGAGTTCCGTTGTGCACTGGCGCCTGCGTCCAATAAACCGGAATATTTTTTTTCAGCAACTGGTTCAGTGCGCGATAACTCGCCGTGTTCGCCGGGTCAAGCGCAAAAACTGTCGAGGTTCCAATTAATTTTCCCGTCAATTGAGTTGACGCTTTGACGGGTTCGTTGGGTAATTTCGGCAATGCATTAATCGCAAACGTCTCAACGCCGAGAAACAATGGCAAGGTGTGCGCCGTGGCATCATACGGCTGCCGCAACGCGCCGCTATCGTCGCGCAACACCGGATAGTGCTGGCTTTCCAACATTGCTTTCGCGAAGCGGCCGTACGGCTGTTTAAGCGGAATAATCCAATCGCCTTGGCGAAACGGCGCGCCGTCGGCCATAAAATCTTCGTTGGCGCGATACGTTTCAACCATGCCAATCCGCATAATTTCGAGCAACGCTTGCAAGCCTTCGGCATCGCGCTGATTGGCGGGAATCACATACGCCGCGGGCTGGTCGTTCCAATTCACCGCGTTCTGCTGCACTTGCAAAATGCTTTTCAGCCAAAACTCGCGATTGCGCGCCGCGTGTTCGAGCAACGCCACCGCCGCCGCGAAATCGTAATCGATAATATCGCGGAGCGTCCATTTGCCGCCGGGCCACGGCTTGGGAAAATTCCACGACGAACGGCGCGCTTCATAGAAATCATCACCACGCAATTTCTCGGCGGGAATATTCACGGGCGTGGCGTAATCCGCGCTCGCGGCTTCGGAGAGAAAACGCAGGCCGCCGTGATAATGCGGATACGCGCGCGCCGGCGTCCACGCATCGAAGATTGCATTCGACACCACGCCGGGTTTGCCCTGCGCGGTCAGCGCCGCCTGCACATAAGTGCCAAGCGTATTCAGCAAGCCCACGATGATCGGATCGACATTGGGTTCCACTGGATCGATGTACGGCGGCACGAAAAGCCGCGCACCGTTCTCGCCCATTTGATGCATATCAAGCGTGATGTGCGGATGATAAATATTGTGAATCTTCTCGACCGTAATTCTCGTCTCGGCCTGCGTGAACATAAACCAATCACGGTTGTTGTCGTGGCCAACATATTTGTGATACAGCCACGGCATTGACGCGGTCTCGTGCTTCGTGCCCAAATTTTTACGATACCAATCGACGATCATTAACTGGCCGTCGGGATTGTGCGCCGGCACCAGCAAGGTGATGACATTGTCGAGAATCTGCTGCACCGCCGGCGTTTGGCTCGAGGCGAGATGATGCGCGAGTTCGAGCGCCATCTGCGCCGCGCCAACTTCGTTGGCATGAATGCTGCAATTGATCAATACAACAGTTTTGCCTCGGGCAATAAGATTCGCGGCTTCACTTTCAGATAAACCACGCGGATCAGCAAGCCGCGCTTGCATTTTTCTCCACTCTTCGAGTTGACGCAAATTCGTCGACGACGAAATAATCGCCATCATGAAGTTGTTGCCTTCGGTGGTTTTACTGAGGTTTTCCAGTTGCATTTTATCCGATGCCGCATCCAACTTACGCAGATAGTCGATCATCTGATGATAATCCGCCAGCTTTTTCTCTGTGCCGATGCGAAAACCGAGCACAGCTTCCGGCGTAGGGAGACTGCCGTTGGTTTGTGGATGGGCAGTCGTCGTAACCACAAGCCCAATCAGCCAAACGAATTTAATGAGTTGATGGCGTTTGCGCATAAATGTTTTTAACTTCTCTCTGCGGTTAATGTGAGGGTTTCGTAGATCAGTATAATAAATTGACGAGAGAAAGGCAAATACCCGAGGTCAAATAGTTTGTGCAGAAATAACAAAACGGCGTGTCAAGCTTGAGCCCGGCAACAAATTTACAAATGATACTCTAGCGCCCACTGCTTCGAATCGCCTGCTAACACAACGTCTTGATAAAATGGCTCAAACGAGAACGTCCGATCATTTGCCCAGATGGCAACTTTTAAAAGAGGAAAATCTCCTGCGACGCGCAGTTGTTGCAGTCGGGGATGAAATTGAATGGCGGAAAATTTTTCGTTTTGACAATTTTCCAAAAGTTGAAAATATCCCTCACGCCAATTGTGCGCGGGATTCATTTCCAAACATTTTCGGCTGTTAATCGAATACGCCGGATTCGCCGGCAATTGCATTGGCATCAAAAACTGCGCACAACGCCAGTCGGGATTGAGCGGGAAAAAGGGATGCGCGAACCAGCGAAAAGTCAGCGCGGCAGCGCCGAGATTTTTTATTTGTGTTAAACTTGAAACCGTTCTACCGGCAAGACGAACCTCGCGGGTTAACTGCAAAACCCACTGTTTGTATGACTGCCTGGTTTCCATCCGAATCGAGTTCTCGCCGGCCGTGATTTGCCAGTTGCAATAGTTTTTGGTTTGGGAATTGGTAAAAAGATTGTAAGGCAATTGCAGCTCGCGTTTATCAACAATACCGACGCCAATGATCAGCTTCTCGCCTTCCACTTCTTGTTCATTATCATAAAGCGTAAATTGAAACACCTCCGGCAAGCCCTGCCCGTTGACCACCGCGGGCTGCTCCGCCGGAAATTCCGGTCCGGTAAACAAGGGACCATATGTGGCATCTGCCACTTGATAAATGTAGCCGCCCGTGCAATAGCGCGGGCCGAGCCGATCTTGATCGTTAATCGGATCGAGGATAGAAACGGTGAGATGTTGATTGCGCAGATAAAACATAAGTTTGCCAGTTTATGTGTTTCTCGGTTAATCCGTGCTGTGATTGACCGGCGATCAGCAATACTTTTAAAGATACCCGTAATGCTGTAACAATTCAACGGCCAACGGTTCTTGCAACAACGCTGCAATCGTTTCTTTAAATTTCGAATCCTGCCAGCGACCAATCGATTTATCATTTGTTGCTTGCGCTGGGTTAAACCAAGCCCCGCTTTCTTTGATGCGCGCTGAATCAGGGTACGCTAAAAAATCCGCGACGAAATCTTCCTCAATAAACGTAGAAATTCTGCGCATGGTGGCTTCATAATTTCGCACCAAATCTTCATAGCGAATGGTCAGAATCTGCGGATGGTTTTCCATTTGGCGGCCGGCGGCGACATCCATGATCCATCGATCTGGTGGCACCCAAAATTTATTGTTGTGGCCCGGATGAACGGAGGTGATCACGTCCCGGCCATCACGGACAATATGAATAATGCGAACCTTTTCTCCGAAGTGATGCAAAATGCGCGTAAAGTATAAAACCTTGCGCGGCGTCTTTTCACACCAGCGCGTACAGCTTTCCGGAATTTCGTGGTCGCATAAATACTGATAAATTTTGTCGAGCCGCAACGGCACTTGCAAATCCGGTGTTTTGTTGTACATGCCGTCGGCGCCGTAACCATCCGGACAGAGTGCAACGGTTTCGATGCCAATCGAAAAAATCTTCGGGTGACACGACATCAGTGAAAGTAATAAGGTCGTGCCGGAGCGGCCGCAGCCGCCAATGACAATCGGCCGGCGGCCTAGTGCCAAAATTCGCCGCGCTTTGTCGCGTGAGGTTTTCTTATACAACTCGCGCGCCGCGTGCCAATTGGCGCGACGCCAGATCAACTCGAGTGCAGCAGTATCATGACGCATCGGGATGAAAGCAAATTTTAATGGCTTGTTTATTCTGCAACAACTCAACGCCCGCGGCGTAACGTGACAGCGGTAGATGTTGTGTCACCAGCGGCGCGAGTTGAAGTTGTTTGCTTAAAATAAATTGCAAAGCTTGCTCTGCTGCCGTTCGGTTGTGCTCGCCATAACCCAGCAACGCAAAGCCGCCATACCAATGGTTAAAACCAAATTCGACTTTTTCGCGCAGCACGCCAAACATCGCCACGGTTTCTTTGGTACGCGCCATCAAAAATTCAATCGCCATTTTAAGCCCCGTCGTATCGAGAGCGGCATCAAATGCTGTCGCACCGCTGCGCGTCGGAGGCAAATCGGGCGTATCAGGAGCGACGACAAAATCGGCGCCGAGACGAGCCGCCAACGCGCGCCTTTCCGGCAGCGGATCAATGCCGACGATTTCGCGTGCGCCGGCACAGCGCGCCAACTGCACCGCAATCAATCCTGCCGGCCCGAGGCCGCTAATACCAAAACGTTTGCCACGCACTGCTGCGAGCCTGCCGAGTTGCTGAAATGAAACCTGCACACACATCGCCAGCTCTAACGAGGCAATTTCTGCAACCGCAAGCGCCGGAGGAATCGCGATCAGATTTTCCGCGGTGATACAAACATACTGCGCGTAGCAGCCTTGTCGATGCGGCCCGCCGTCACGCCAAACAGCAACGCGTTCACCCGGCGCGAACCCAGTAATACTTGCGCTCGTTTCCACAACAACGCCTACCGCCTCATGCCCCGGCTGTCCGGCAACATAAGGATAGCTCAGTTCCATACCCGGAAACATCGGCACACCGTTCATGATGTGCAAATCCCAATGTGGGCAAGTTGCAATCGCCTCAACTTTAATGAGCACTTCATTCCGCTCGGGACGCGGCATCGGAGCCTCGCGCCACTCGGTTTGCCCTGGTTTGGTAATTTGAAGAATTTTCATTTTCAAAAATGCTGATCATATAAAAACAAAACGCCACGCTGAAGCTTGGCACTCCAAAGTTTACGCCCAATCCAGAATAACGCCCAGCACCGGCTCCCGCTTGGATTCAATCAACTGCCAAGCCTCCGGCGCTTGCGCGACGGGGAAATGATGGGTGATCAAGGACAGTGTCTCAAGATTGCCCGCCGCAATCATTGCGATGGTGTCATCCATGCGTTCTTTTACCCAGCCAGAAACCAATTCCAGCGCCAACTCGCGATAGCGTAACGGTTGCAAAGCCACGCGATCTGCGGTGCCATAAAAACCCGCCGAAACGATATGGCCGCCACGCTTCATCACCGGAAAAAGCGCATCGATAACTTTGATTGAACCAACGGTGTCAACGGCAATTTGTACGCCCTGCGGGAACTTTTTTTGAACTTCCTGAACCCAATCACACTTTTGCGTATTGAGGGTTTGCCGTAATGGTCCATTGGAAAATTTCGCCAGCCGATCGTGATGTTTTCCGGCCATCACGACCTGCGCCCCACGACGGCTCAATGTTTGCGCTGTCCATTGCCCCACCAAACCATCGCCGATGACAACCGCACCGTCGCCGACGCGCAGCGTGCCGCGCGTGCCCGCATTGTATCCGACCTGTGTCAATACCAGTCCGGAAAACGCGAGTGGGGTAACGTCCGGTGGCAGTTTCCAAACTTGATCGCGCGGACAAACTGAAGGTGAAACTTGCCCGCCGTACGGCTCAAACATGCCCTCTACTTTTCCAAAAGCGGCAAACACCATTTCACCTACCACGAGGTCAAAGATGTTCGCGCCGACCCATTCGACTACACCAGTTTTTTGATAACCTGAAACAATTGGAAAAGGCCACGGATCGCCCGGTCGATAAGGCGTGTCACCAGCGATGCGCTCGCCACGCAGATACGACCCCTCCGTGCCGTTGCTGATCCACGAATGCGTGACGCGCACGACAACATCGTCAGGGCCCGGATCGGGGCAATTGACTTCGCCGTATTCAACCGAATTCGGAGCCGTGAAAATCACTGCATTGGCTTTCATGCCGCTTGAAAATCCTTTTGATGAACGGCCTCGGCGCGTTGCAATTCATCGGGGGCATACGGCGTGGCCTCCGCTGCTGCCGCGCATTCTAAAATTTCTTTCTGATTCTTCGCGCCGGAAAGCACCAAAGAAACTTGTGGATTATCCAACACCCAGCGCATCGCCGCTTGCGGCACGCTTTTGATATCACCGCGCACGAGAAAGGCCAACCGTTGCACTTGCTCTACGCGTTCGGCAATTTCCTCCCGTGAATATCGCGCGTTCAAATGATCGGAAGCAAACTTCGTTTCTTTCGTTATAGTGCCAGAGAGAAAACCATTCGCCAATGACTCGCGGGCGACCATGCCGATATTCTCTTGGCCGAGATCACGAATCAATGCCGTTGCTTCGCGATTCAGCAAACTGTACACCACTTGAATCACCTCAATTTTTCGCTCGCCGGCCCATTGTCGCGCCATACCCTGCGTATCTTGAAACAATGAAATCGAGTGGCCCACAAATCGAATTTTGCCCTCGCGTTTTAATTTATCCAAGGCTTCCCAAACATCGTCATGGATTTCTGCAGCGCCAAAAGGTGAATGGAAAAACAAAACGTCGAGCCGATCTGTGCGCAACCGGCGCAGGCTGGCCTCGACGGATTCACGCGCGCGTTTGGCGTGAAAATTGGGTGTATTGCCTTCCGAGGAATTCCGTCCGAATTTTGTCGAGATGATAATGCTATTCCGCTCCCCTCCGAGGCCTTTGCCCAATATTTCTTCAGCGACACCATCGCGCTGCGGCGTGCCATAAAGCGGCGCGGTATCAAAAAAATTAATACCGGCGTCCAGCGCGGCGCGAATGGCGGTGATCGCCTCCGTTTCGGTGACGGCGCCATAAACTTGTGAGGCAAAAGCCCAGGTGCCCAAACCGATTTCACTGCAAGGCAATCCGGTACGACCCAGCGTGCGATATTTCATCGCATACTCTCCTGCAAAAGTTTTTTGATTTTCGGCACAGCATTCTCTAAAAACACTTGCAACATTTTTGCGCCTTCGGCTGCTGAAGCCCGGCGCGGATCTTCGCCCCACACGCCGTCCTCATCCAACGTCGTCTCGCGGTCTGCCGGCAACAGCGTCAAATCAACCAACTCCGGCTTGAATAAAAGTTGAAACGCAGTTTCACCGCGCGCCGCGTGATTCTTCGGAAACACGCCTTCAAGCGGTTCTGAATCGGGAAATGCCCAAAGCGCAATCTCGGGATGGCGCGTGGAAAATTCGTTGACCGCGGCGTTAATCGCGTCAACATGCCCGCCGCCGTAATGGCCGGTGACCAAAATGATGACTTTGAATTTTTCATCAACCAACTGCGCCAAAAATTCAAGACAAAGCTTGGTGACGGTTTCCGCACGGTGATCAATCGTGTGAGGGAATCCTTTGTACGGCTTGATCGTGTCAGTGCCAACATAAACCGCCGGCAATACCACGCCGCCGGTTTGCTGGGCCAGCGCTTCGCAGAGCGCCTGCGCTTTGATGCCATCCAGCCCAATCGGGGCGTGATAACTGTGCCACTCCAGCGCGCCCCACGGCAAATACGCCACCGGCGCTTGCGCGCGAATTGTTTCGATCTGCGCCGGACGCAGATTTTCATATCTTCCCCACGTCAATTGGCTCGACATCATTTCTCCTTTAATTTATGAGTGGGATGAATATATTGGATGCGGTTGATAAACGCAAGAGGATTTCTCCAGTTGTCCAGAAATTTCTTGACAATGCTTTTTCAACCGCTTATTGTGTTATTCCGAAGACGCCACCAAGATCGCGAAAGTTTTTTTTAACCACCAAGACGCGAAGGCACAAAGAAAAACGACTAAACTTCGTGTCTTGGTGTCTTCGTGGTTAAATCGGGGCTCGGCAAGAGGCGGTGTTATGTTTTGGTACCTTTTATTCATGATAAATTTGTTTTTCATTGGCACTACCGTATAAATTCATATATACTCGTTACATTGGAAGGTGAGTCATTGCGATGCATTTTTTGTCCTGCTTTTCGGGACTCCGTAAAGCGGAGCCGACGCAATCTCATGGGTTTCAAAAAGATTGCTTCGCCTCCGGCCCTAGGCTGAGAAATGCTCGCAATGACAGTTACAAAATAACCCATAACATAACGAGCAAACTAAACAGGAGGCTAATGATGTCATCACCAAACAAACTTCGCATCTGGCACGTCGGCAATTGGTGCATTCATATTGGACAGAAATATGTAGAGTCCCCGTTTGAAGCGCCGAGCAAAGATGTGGAGATCTTGAATTATGCGCAACCGTTTATTGAGGCGCTGCGCGCCATTCCGGAAGCGGAAGTGATTTCGCAACCGTCGTGGGAGTTGTATCACATGTCGCCCGAGGGTTTTGCCGAGCGGCTGCAATGGGCCACGGCCATCGTTTTTGCGGATGTTGAAACGAAATGTTTGATGCTGCATCCGGATTTTTTTACCCGGCAAAAATGGGGCGACCGGCCGATTACATTTCCTGATCGTTTTGATTTGCTGCGCGATTGGGTGGAAACCGGCGGGCATTTTCACATGAATGGCGGTTGGCTCAGTTTCGCGGGTGAACTTGGGAAAGGCGGTTGGGGACGCAGTCGCTTTCACGACGTGCTGCCCGTCGAATGTTTGCAACACGACGATCTGATCGAGTCCACCGCTGGATTTGCAGTGCGCTGTCCTTTGGAAAATCATCCGCTCGTGAACGGGATCGACTGGTCAACGTTGCCGCCGTTGCTCGGATTCAATGAAGTTCGCCTGCGTAAAGGTTGCGAATGTCTCGTTGAAATCGAGAATATGACGCGCTGGTATCCTCTACTCGCAGCGCGCGATTATGGCCGCGGCCGGGTGACCTGTTGGATGACAGGCGCCAGCCCGCACTGGGGAATCAATTTTATGAAATGGGCAGAATACGCAAAATTTTGGACACAGGTTTTTACACGGTTAAGCACATCATGAGAAGATCGTTGTTTCAATGTAGGAAATTCTTTCTCACGCTAATTCCACCGCTTTCCCGGTTTTCCCCGATTCCAACGCTGCGGTCAGAATTTTGTGTTGGAGGAAAGTTTCCTCCGGCGTGATGCAGCGAAACGGCATCTTCTCGCGCGGCTCGTTGAACTCGTCGATAAATGCCGCCCACATTTGCAGAATGGCATCGGTGAAACCAAATTCAAAAATATTGCCGGTGATGGTTTTGTAGGCGGAAGTGTAACCGAGATCTTCATTCATCCAAATCTGCGGCCCGCCATTCTCGTAGCGCATCGTTTGCAAGGTTTTGGTCAATTTCGTGTTGTAATGCGCGCTGAATTTGGTGCCGAGAATTTCGATGTACCACGTATCGGTTTCGCCCGGCGCGATGCGATAGGTTTTCACCGTCATCGGAAACGTGTAGCCTTCAGCCGGATGCACCACTTCGCACTGAATCGTGCCG
>CAYUVM010000041.1:0-14283 GCA_964447935.1 uncultured Cytophagia bacterium
GTCGACCTGCTCCGCCATCGGCGCGTGCACCGCGGCCATTTTCAGGATGATGGCGATGCGCTGGCAGCGGCGATTGATTATCACAGCGCCACCGATGCCGAAGTGGAAAAAGCCGAATTGGCCCATTTGCTTGAAAACGCCTTGCAGCAATTATCCGAGAAGCAGCGGCAAGTTTTTTTGCTGCGCCAGCACAGTGAAATGAGTTTCAAGGAAATCGCGGCGAAACTCGGCGAGCCACTCAACACCGTGCTCAGTCACATGCACTATGCGGTGACGAAATTGCGCCAACAATTGAGGTATGTCGATGTCTAATTTTACAAAACCGTCCTGCCATGATTTTCCCCAGCAAATGTGGCTGTACTTGAGCGATGAACTGCCTGCGGTTGAAAAAGAATTCTGGCAGTTGCATCTGCAAAGCTGCGCCCGTTGTCAGGAGGTTTTCAACCATGCGCAATCGGTGCAAGCGCAATATGCCAGTCTACCGCTTTACGACGCGCCGGCAGCAGTGATCCGCAAGATTATCCGCCCAGCTCAAGCGCCCCGGCGTTCTGTTTGGTGGGAACCCTTTGTGCGCCGTTATCACATTTTTTTTGACTTCCGGCCACGACCGGTGTTTGCCGGTGTGGTGTTCGCGATTTTAGTATTGGGTTTTCACTATCTGGCTTTTCAGCAGCCAACGCAATCCGCTTGGGAAGCCGAGACTTTTGACACCCGAGCTGAAGCGCTGGCTAACGCACTCTTGCAATATGATGTGTTTGGCAGCGGTGAGCCTCGCCAAAAGGGGTTTGAACCAGTGCTACAATTTTCTTGGGATGAACAAGCGACGGGCTTGCGCACCAGCATTGCGGCGCTGGAGTATGAATTGCAAAATTCAAAATTGTAAAGATTGTTGCAGGGTAACGGTGTTGTTTCTTTAAAATGAAACCTGTGTTTTGCTGGCAGACATTTTTTGACCGCGAAGCAACGCCAATGTGTGTTAATGTTTGCATTCGCGTGAATTCGCGCTTATTGGCGGTTAAAAAGCCAAGCCCTGTTTGATTGTGGGTTGTCCTCATTAAGGAAAAATCTGGAGAATTAAAAATGAAAAACCGATCTTTGTTCTTTGTGATGCTGTCGATTTGGGGGCTGGTTATGCTTGAGCACAGTTTGGCTCAAGAAAAGGCGCCGCCCCATACACCGCGCGCCGATGCGCCTTTTCAAGGAAAAAAGCCGCCGTTAGCGCCATTGCCGGAAAATTTTGTCTTGACGCCCGAACTGGAAAAAGAAGCGCTCGACTATCTGGCGCAAATCAACCCGATGGAAGCGCAGGATCTGCAACGATTCAAGCTTGTCGACCAACGGCGTTATACCATGCGGTTGAAGGCGGTTTTGGATGAAAAAGCGCGCCTGGAAGTTTTTCAAAAGGATGATCCGGTGCGATACGAACGCGAAATGAAAATTCGCGACCTCGAGCGGCAGAGCCGCGAACTATCCGAGAGCTATCGCAAAAGTTCGGATGAGGCAGCGCGCCGGACGATGCGCACGAATCTGACCAATGTGATTGCGCAATTGTTCGATTTGCGCGAGATGAACCGGCAAGATGAGGTGAAACGTATGGAGATGGATTTAAGACGATTGAAAGAAACGCTGGAACAACGCCAAAAAAACCGCGTTGGTATTATCGAACGGCGGATTCAGCAACTGACCGGTGAAGCCGGCGCGATGGAGTGGGAATAAGTGCCAATACTCGGGTTTGTCGTGATGCCATAAATTATGTTATTAATGGTATCACGACGACGAATCGCTTCCCTCACCTTTCACCCAAGGGGTACTCGATGGTCTTCAAAAGTGATGGCCCGGCCAAAATTTTTTTGTAATTTTATTTTTTTTGCACTACTTTATACTCGCCCGTTCTGGTACAGGGACAATGCCCCGCGGCGGGCAGATTTTGCATAAGCGGGCATGGCGCCGTTCATAAATTCAGCAAAATGCAAAATAAAGTTTTCGGCAGAAATCTTGCAGTGTGGCATTAAGTAAACACACCCTTTGGTTGGAGAATGTCAAATGTTCGAGAGACGGTCATCGCCTCGAAATGACCGCAATGGTTTTTATCTTTTTTGTCACATAAGGACAACAACAGATTTTTTCCCATCACGTTGCCCTCAGAAGGCTTATTTTGCCCTAAAGAAAATCCTCTCAACAACCCGAAAGCGTTTCGTCCCGGCTTTTATTTTTGGGTTTCTGTTTTTCTCCTTTAATATTTTGCCCGATTTGTTAGCGCAGGAACCACCCGCTGCTCCAGTTGATTCGACGGCGCTCACCTCGACCGCAACCTCGGCGTATGAAATTGATCGCTTTCGGTTGTTGCGGTGGGCCCGGGCTCATCAAGATACGAGCGCACGCGATTTCATGTTGCAGACTTTGGATTTACTCTCCGAAGCTGATAAGTTTGCCCGTCAACAGGATTATCTCACCGCCCAACTTATCCTCGACACGGCGTTGGGGCTAACGGGATTGCGCCCCGAGACGCCGATCTCGTCCCAATCTTCGGCGCTACCAATTGAACCGCAGCCGTTATTCTCCGGGCCAAACGCCAATTCCGAATGGCGTCGTGAAGTTTTGTTCGGCGTCGATCTTTGGCAACAGAAATATGAGTTGGGCGCTTTCTCCGCTGACACCATGTTTTCCGATGGCAACCCGTTCGTCGGCGTTCGGTTTAGCTTCAATCATAATCCCGCCGCGAAATTGAATCAGCAAAAGTCGCTGTATTCCAAGCTTCCTGCAATAACTGAAAATCGGGCTTTGAATGTTGACGCCTACGCGCTGCTCAAATCCAGCCGTGATTATTTCAGCGGCGAAATTGAATTCAATGCGCGACAGGCACTCGGCAGCGGCTCTTATTGGCGTCTGCAGAATCGCCTTGAAGGCACCAGTTACCAGCGCGACTTCGATTTACAATATTGGCAAAATGTTACTTCTGCGTTGGCGGTAGCCGAAATCAATAAAAATTTTCGTCTGGAAGTCGCAGATGAATTTCGGTGGCGGCGCTATCGCGAGCAAAACGACTTTTATCCAAATTACATTCAAAACCGCGCCGGTTTGGGTGTCGTCTTTAACCCGGCTTACACCACGCGTTTGGATGCGCGCTACAATTACACGGTACAGGCGCACGATCTGTGCGCCTCACACGATTATGTGGAGCATCGCATCGAAACCTCGATTTTCCAAAATAGTTCGGCAAATTCCTCGGTTCAGTTAGAAAATATTTGGCGCAACCGCATTTATCCCAATGACGCAGCGGCGGACGGCTGCAGCAATGCATACCAGAAAACGTATCAGGAAGAATATGCGCGCGCCGATCTGCGCCTGGGATTGGTTGAAGCGTTAGCGCTGCGCATCGACGGCGATTTTGTGTTGCGCCAGTACGAAACACCGAGCGACTCCATTCCGGATTTTCTCGGCGCGACGGTTAATCCGCAATTGCAATTCAGTCTATCGTCAAGTTTTCAAATTCGCGCTGGTTATCTCTATGCGCTGCGCGTTTATGAAAGTGATATTATTCAGCCCAGCCGGATTGCCACCTCAGCGCCGGCAACGAATTTTTCATTTTATGAGGATTATTATTCGCACGGCTTTACCTTGGGCATCGATCTGATTCGCACGGACGGTTTGTTGCTCAGTCTTAATGAGAATTTTGAAATGCGCACCTACCCCAATTCCACGGCGAGCAATACTGCTGATCTGGGGTTGTTTTCGTACACGGATCGCAATATCAACTCGCTGCTGTTGTTTTTTTCGTGGAGTTTCCGCCCGCGCTGGCAGGCGAATGTACTGGCCAATTTTGATAATGACTACAGCCGTGTCGACGATCAAAGCGACTCGCGCAATACCCTCTTTGCCATTGATCTTGGCTACGCGTTTTAATTTCCCGCCAGGTAAGCTGCAACTTTACCGCCATTTTTTCGTTAATACTTCCACTCGGAACGGAAACTCACGCGACAAGTTTTGCAATTAAATTTAGCGAGCGAGGTGCTTATGGAAAATAACCGGACCCGGCTACTGATTGGCGGCGGGCTGCTGCTCATCGGCCTGATCTCATTGCTGAAAAATTTGGATATTTTTTATTTGAGCGAAGAATATGTGCTCAGTCTGATTTTTGCCGGCGTTGGCGTCATGCTGCTGCAGCATGGCCGGGCCACGGCGGCAGCGCCGCGGCAATGGACGTTCTATTTGGGTGCCGCGCTGGTGGCCGTCAGCACCATTATTTTCATCGCTGAAAATCGTTTTTTACCCGATCAGACGGTAGCGACTTTTGTGCTGTGGCTCTTCGCCGGATTGCTGTTTCGGGTTTATCAGCACGATTCCAATAAAAATTGGTGGGTGTTGTTATTCGCCGGCCCGATGTTTACCGTCGGCCTGGTCGTGTTACTGGAAGGATTTCGCTTTTTGCGCGGTGATATTATCGGCGTCCTACTGATGTTTGGTTTTGCGGCCACGTTTGCTTACCTCTATTTTTTGCGTTCTCCTGAACGCAAGCTCGATTGGGCGAAATTTCCGGCTACGGTTTTCTTTCTGATTGGAGTGTTTATTTTTCTCGCGCGGGAATTCCACGGCATGGTTCCATTTTTTCTTTCCGGTGTTTTTATTCTCACCGGGCTCTACATGATTTACCGTACCGTGCGCACGGATTTTGGCGCTTCGAAGCCGGAGCCACCCAGCCTGCCAACAGAATTGCCTCAAGCCGGATGAGCCGATTTTGTTTTAGCGAACAATGCGAGGTTTTTAAAATGGGCCGATGATTAAAAATTATCGGCCCATTTTATTTTTATATTGAAGCATACCGTTTCGCCGCCGGCGGTTTGGGCTTTAGCAAATAGGCATGATTGTTTTATGCCTATCTTGACTTTGGACCATCGCCCTTAGTATATTATCTAAATGAAAGCCACCCGATTTTCCTCGACCTCCTTTTCTTCAGATGTTATTACTGAAATCGTTCCTTCTGAATCTTCAATTCCAATCGCTGCGAAAGACGGCCCCGGCGTTTTCCAGCGCAAGCTCATTTATTTACTCGCCACCGGCCATTTCGTCAATGACGCCTACACCGGTTTGTTGTCGCCGTTGTTGCCTTTATTGATGGAGCGCTTGAGTTTCCCTTTGAGCCGGGCAGGAATTTTGGCGTCAGTCCTCTCGGTTTCAACTTCGCTGTCGCAGCCGATTTTTGGCGCGCTCAACGATCGTTTTAATCAGCGCTTTTTTGTCTTCCTGGGGCCATTGCTCACCGGCGTATTCATTTGCAGCCTCGGTTATGCGTCTTCGTATATCTTGTTGATCATTCTGCTGTTGTTGTGCGGGCTCGGCTCGGCAATTTTTCATCCCTCGGCGGCCACAATGGTGAGCCGCATCAGCGGCCCCCGCAAAGAATGGGGCATGAGTCTCTTTATTACCTCGGGAAACATTGGACATGCGATGTCGCCATTGTTTGTCGTGCCGCTGGCGATGGCGCTTGGCTTGCAATCGCTGCCACTCTTGATTTTTCCCGCGCTGCTCATTGCCTTGTTGCTTTTCCACCGGCTGCCGCAACCGGCAACATTGTCGATTCAATCGAAAGATTTTGCGTCTAACGGCCATTTAAAAAATCCACGGCGGCTATTGGCATTGCATGTTGCCATCTCGATCTTGCGGTCGGTGATGATCACCGGATTCAACACTTTTATTCCCGTCTATTTGCACTCGCGCGGACATTCGTTGTTTATGGCGGGCTTTGCCACCACGGTTTTTCAATTCATCGGCGCGCTCGGTTCTTTATTCAGCGGCCATTTTGCGGCACGTTTTGAACGCCGGCCTCTCATCATCATCACCTTGCTGGCCGCCGCGCCGTTGCTCGCAGGTTTTATCTATTTTTCCGGAGGGGTGGCGCTGCTGGCTTTGGCGTTGAGCGGCATCTTGCTGTATTTTTCCTTTCCCTTGAATGTGGTGATGGCGCAAGAACTTTATCCGCACCGCGCCAGCATGGTTTCGGCGCTGATGATCGGCGTCACCTGGGGCCTCGCCGGCCTGTTCATGACACCATTAGGATTTATTGCCGAAAACGTCGGTTTGCAAAGTGCATTATCAACTTTAGCGATATGCGGCTTGGTGGCCGCCGCGCTCGCCGTATTTCTGCCCAAAGAACCGATGCTGGTAACGGAGAAAGGTTGAAGTTTTTGCATGAAAGTTGAATTGATCAACGATCTCACCGGCGCGCAAATCGCCGAGTTGCACGCGCTCTACCAATCCGAATGGTGGACCACAGGCCGGACCCCCGAAGAGACTCAGCGCGTCGTTCAGCATTCGGATGTCATTGTGGCTTTCTGTGAAAACGATACCAAACGCCTGGTTGCTTTCACCCGCGTTCTTACCGATTATGTTTACAAAGCGCTGGTGTTTGATGTCATTGTCGCTGAATCTTATCGTGGGACGGGATTGGGAAAACAACTGCTTGATGCCGTCGTGCAGCATCCCGAGTTGAAAGCGGTGCGGCATATTGAACTGTATTGCTTGCCGGAGCTGATGCCGTTTTATCAGAAATGGGGTTTCACGGCGGAATTGGGTGAATTGAAATTTATGCGACGGACAACGTGATACCGGTGGTCTCGCCCGCCACAATTTTTATTTATGGGATCGCTTCGTCGCAAAGGCGCTCCTGCTCGCGATGACATTAGCCTACTAATTTTTAACTTGACGTTGCTAAATTAGCCAAAGAGTACGAAAAGATTTGTGTCTTTCTCAGGTTTCAAGTTTTTTAATCTCTGTGATCTCTGTGGCTGATTTTAGACTTAACCTTGTCAAGTTTGAGTATATGAAAATTCTCCTCGTCAATCAATCCGAAGTCGCCAAGTGGCTGCCGATGCGCGAGTGTATCGACGTCATGGCCGGCGCTTTCAAAATGCTCGCCTCCGGAAATACACTCTTGCCGTTGCGCCCGATCATGTGGTTGCCGGAACGAGTGGGCGCGCTCGCCATGATGCCGGCGTACATGAAAGATATTAACGCGATGGGCTTGAAAGTACTCGCACTTTTTCCCGGCAATCACGGCACCCAATATGATTCGCATCAAGGCGCGGTGTTGCTTTGTGAAGCGACCCACGGCTGTTTGCTCGCGATTATGGATGCCACGGCCATCACCGCGATTCGCACCGCGGCAGTGAGCGGATTGGCGACTCAATTACTTGCGCGTGAAGACGCCGACGAATTAGCGATTCTTGGAACAGGCACGCAAGCGCGTACACACCTCGAAGCGATGTTACTTGTGCGAAAAATCACCCGCGTACGGGTGTGGAGCCGAAAGGCCGAGCATGCCCAAAAATTTGTTGAGCACGAGTCACTGCGCTATCAGATTAAAATCGACGCCGTTGCAACGGCGCGCGAAGCTATCCTCGACGCAGATATCATTTGCACAACGACAGCGGCCAAAGAACCGGTGGTGTTGGGCGAGTGGCTCAAACCTGGCGCGCATATCAACGCCGTCGGCGCCTGCACGCCGAACACACGCGAACTCGACACGAATGCGATATTGAAATCGCATTTGATCGTCGACCGCCGCGAATCGGCGCTGCATGAAGCTGGCGATTTTATCATTCCCCAAAACGAAGGCGCGCTCGACGATACGCACATTCGCGGCGAACTCGGCGAAGTTCTGCTCGGGCAAATTTACGGGCGCATTGCGCCGGAGCAAATTACATTATTTAAATCTCTCGGCTTGGCGATTGAAGATTTGGCCGCGGCCCAGTATATTTATACGAAAATGACGGCACAAGGCGCCGGCACTTGGATTGAGTGGTGAAGAATTTTCCCCTATTTGTTAACTTGCTGCATCACCGCTTTATACCCCACTTTTAGCTCCGCAAGAATTTTCATAGCTTAATTTTTAAGCGTTACTTTTTCCCCTTTCCAGCGTTTGCATTAATGAACCCCGTGACACGGAGAAGTCGGAAACTTGAAGACGGCAAACGATGAAGAATTGATGTCGGCGTACGCACAAGGAGAGGCGTCAGCATTTGACGAGCTTTTTGCGCGGCACGGGCAAAAAGTTTACAACCTATTTCTCCGCACGCTCGGCAATACCGCGACTGCAGCCGATTTGACACAGGAAACTTTTCTGCGCGTGGTAACGGCGCGCGAGCGTTACGCGCCGGCGCGTTCGTTTTCGAGCTGGCTGTATACAATTGCGATGAATTTGCTGCGCGATCAGCTTCGCCGGCGGAAACGACAGGGTCCAACTGAAGATTTGTCCACTGTTGATTTGGAATTGGCTCATGCCGCGCCGGATGAGGAAAACGCCGAACAACACGCCGCGGTGCAAAAAGCTGTGCAGTGTTTGCCAGCCGAACAACGCGAAGTTATTTTACTGGCAAAATATCAGGCGCTATCTTACGCCGAGATCGCCAAAATTTTAGGCATTGCTGAAACTGCCGCAAAACAGCGCGCCTATCGAGCGCTCAAAACTTTGCGCGCGTGTATAGTGCATGAGCAATCGCATTTGAAAGGTAAATCATGACGGCGTGCGAAAAATTTCAAGAAGATTTGCTGGCGCTGTTGGCGGAAGAGCCGGCCGCCGGGCAAAAGGCGCAGTTGGAAAAGCATGCGCAAAACTGTGCAGTCTGCGCCGCTGAAATGAGCGAAATGCGCGCGGTTTGGAAAACGCTGGACGTTTGGCATGAGCAAACGATCCCGGCGGCTGTTACGCTGTCGATTCGCGAACAAGCGCGCCTCCTGCAACCCGCCACGAGCGAAGAGCGTTTGGTTGTTCGTCTGCGCAAATTGTTCGTGCAAAACCCGGTTCGCGCGTTCGGGCTGGGATTGCTGACGTCGATTATCGCCACGATTATTCTTTCACTTCGCATTGATTTCAGTTTGATTCATCCACTCGGCCTGGTGATTGCCGGCGCATTGTGGACGGCGCTCTTCGGATTGGTTTATTACATACTGACGGTTGAACGCGAGCCAAGTGGCTTATCGTGGAAATTGCCGGCGCAAGTTGCGCTGGTGGCGATTGGGCTCTTCATCGCCTTTACTTGCCTTAATCCGATGCCGTGTTCAGTGCAGTATTGCAGTACCCAAGGGCCGGCACAAACGTTCTGGTCGAGTTTATCTCCGGAAACGGCGTATTGCATCTTCGGCGGGTTTTATGCAATGCTGCCGATGACCATCGCCTCTTACTTTTCTGCGAAAAAACATGCCCGGCAGAACCAGATTCTTCGGCGCGGGTCATTGGCCGCGGTGATGTTTACATTTTTGCTCGCGCCCAGCATTTATTTGCAATGCACGCCGTTTGCGTTAGGCCTGCTGATCGGCTGGTTCAGCGGCGCGCTCGTCGGTGCGGTGATTGGTGGGACGGTGGGTTATTGGGTGAGGTATAAATTGGCGTAATAAACCAGAACCGCCTGGGCGCTGGAACTCAAATTGTTTGCGTCGAATGAGTGCCCGGGCGGTGAATCGTTTTAAATTTTTAAACAAAAACGAAAGGAGGTGAAAGCACATGAAACGCACACTCTTCGCGGCGCTGGCCGTTATCAGTCTCGCCATCGGCTCGTGGCAATTGTTGCAGGCCGATACGACGAATGCAGAAAATTGTCCGCCGGTTTGCCCGCCCTCGCAACCCTGTTGCTGCTGTGAATAAGTTATTTCTGAAATAGAAAAGGCCATGAGGACTTCTAATATCATGGCCTTTTCTATTTTATGGAATTATGTCCTATGGTTTCAATTCAAAAGTGATGGTCGCTTCGCCGGCGCGACTTATTTCTCCCAAACGCCATTGCTGGAGCTTTGGTGTCAAACATGCGCCGATCTGTTTGCTGCGTAACGGATCGACCAGGATAGTGGCCTGCGAAACCAGCCCATTCGCCGTGAAGGCCAATTTGATGACGAGTTGGCCCTGCAGTCGCGACTGCGCTTGGAGAGAGCAATTTAGAATTTCATTCAGATGGATCAACGCAACTTGCTGAACGCGTTCTCGGGATACGCCGCCGGTCACAGTGATTTGCCCAATTGTAATCCGGGGATTTAACTGCATCGCATCATCTTTAGATTTTTTCGCATCGCGCTCCACCGATAATTCTTGCGCGGCCGCGGGTGCAGGAGTCGCGGCGGCACGATAAAGTTTTGCTCCACTTGCGCCCATGCCGTTTGCAACCGCTTGTAACGCGCCCACGGCATAATTCGAAACGCCTTCCGGCAACGGCAGTGGTTGCGAAACCGTAGTGAGCTGGCCGCCATCGCGCCGCGCTTTGGAATCAATCGCGACAAACGAAGTATGCGCCGTGAGCAGATTATATTTCAAGCCGAGATTGGTGACTTCTTCCACCAACTCGCTGCTGTTTTGCAAGGTGTTGTAATCCGAGAGTACGGCGACGCGATGCCGCGCCCACAGATAGCGCAACGCCGCATTGGCCGCGAGCGGTTTGATTTCGCTTACATTTATATGCGTTGAATAAGAGGCGTTGCCGGTGCGGCCGGTGAGCGTAATTTTTCCCTGCGGCGCACCGTTCCATTTTCCGAAAACAACCACCGGGCGTTCCGCAAAAACATCCGGCACGGCTGGCGGCTCGAGCGCCGAGACTTTGAAATCGCCATAATTCAATTTGATTTGCGTCAACACCGGCGATTGAATATAACGCCGAAATTTTTCTGCTTCGGCTTTGGCGTCGTCCGGCTTGGTGATCACAAACGGCTCGCCCATGCCGGCGCGCGCGAGGCCTTCGATGAGATGTCGATTCACACTGGCGCCAATGCCGAAAGCAAACATGTTGGCTTCGCCGAGTCGTTGGCGAATCAATTCGAATGCTTCTTTTTCAACCGACACATAACCGTCGGTGACCGTCACGACGGTGCGCGAACATCCTGGTGCGCGCGGCAATGATAAGGCATGCTTCAGCGCCGGAATGAGTTCCGTGCCGCCGCTGCCTTGCTGTTTTTCAATCACGTCGATGGCGCGTTTGAGATTCTCGGCGGTTGCGGGCAACGATTCGGTTTCTGAAAGCGCCGACGAGCTGCCGGCAAAAAGCAGCACGTTGAATTTATCCTGCGGGCGCAGGCTGCCGATCAAATGGCGCAAAAGTTCTTTGGAAATGTCCAGCGGAAAGCCGTGCATCGATCCGGAAATATCGACAATGAAAATATACTCCCGCGGCGGAATCTGCTCGAGCGTGACACGCTTGGGCGGCTGCAGCATGAGCAAAAAGAAATTTTCCTCCTGCCCTTGATACATCAGCATTCCCGAAGCGATTTGCCCGCCGGCGAGGCGATAGCGCAAAATATAATCGCGATTGCCGCCGGCTGCGCCCGTCGGGGATTCTTCTGCGGCGTCGAGCTTCACAGTTGCGCACGAGGCGCCGCTGTAACTGACGTTGACTTTATGCGACGAACACAGAATTTCTTGAATCGGCAGGCCGGCATTTAAATTCGCCGTAAGATCAAACGTATAACTTGGCGCGGAGCCCGATTTTAAATATGGATTCTTCACCCATTTCTCCGCAGCGGGCGCTGTGGCTTCGGGTTGATTGGAATAGCGCGGCCCGACCACGGTAGGATATACAAATTCATACACGCCAGCCTCCGGCACGAGTAGTTCGGTGTAACTCAACTCGACTTTGATTTCATCGCCGGGCAGAAGATTGCCGACGTTCATTTGAAAAACATTCGGGCGCTGCTGCTCCAACAATGAAGCGCTTTTGCCTTCAGAAAGCGCTTTCTCATAATCCCGCCGCGCCTCTTCGCGTTTGCCGATTTTGGCAACGATCGTGCGCTCGCCGATGGTCATTTTCATCCCATAAACTGCGGCGCGTGTCGAGGCGGGAAAAATGTAAATCGCTTCGAGCGGTTGCTTGCCTTCGTTTTTATAAACCTGTGTGACTTTGACGTCGGCAATGACGCCGGCGAGGTCAACGCTGGTTGTAGTTGACTTCAAAGGAAGCTGATCGAGATTTGGATCGTCGCTTTTGACAAAGAAATACGGCGATAGGGTTTTGTCGGCCTTCTCGCCGGTTTGCGCGAACGCCATCCCCGTCAATATAAGCCAAATAATAAAACTGAAAATTCTTTTCATAATGCTGTCCTCAAGTTTGTGCAGATTTTATTGACCGGCCGCTCGGATCTCGACAAGCTCGGTCGCGCCAGCGACCGGCCAATACTTTTTACTTCAACGCTTTATACGTTTGATTCGGCTCCGCATATTCTACAAACGCTTGTTTGCTGCTGCGCTCGATCACTTCTTTGAGCGATTTCGCCGAGGTGATTTTATAAACCCGAACGCTAATCGCTGGAATTTCTTTGATCTGTTCCAGCCCCAGTTCCGATTGCAGCGCTTGGATTTGCGCAGGTTTCGCTTCCGCTTTAAATTTGACAAGAATTACTTTTTCCGTTGCCGAAGCGGATTTCGGCGGCGCCGGTTTTTTATCCTGCGCGATCGCCGTCGCGGCAAAAATGCAGAAGCCGGCGATTAAGACGGCAAATTTGAACCTTTTCATAAAATATCTCCGTATAGTATCTTCGTTTGATTTTGAATACTGATTTGTCATGACATCATCTCTAATCATATTACTGGCGAGTGCGGAAATTATTCCCCAGCAAAAAAAATTTTGATTTTATGGCAACGTTTTTCAGCTTGGAGTTGTCATACTAAGTGTGCTAAAAATTTAGCAACACCGATTCGAAGTTGTATTTCTCTGAAAAATGGGGTTTGTTCGGTGTGCTAAAAAATTAGCAACCTTTTGGTAATTCGTCGGTCTCTTCTATAGCGTTTGACGCTCCGAATCGGTCGCGGGAGTTAGCTAAAATTTTTAAATCAGCCATCGAGCTGGAGAACTTATTGTAGGAGTGGTTTTATGAAAGGTCTGCTTCTGTTCACAAGTCTTTTGGGGTTTGCCGCAAACACTTTTGCCGCCGATCCGCCAGTGGAGAAAAAAGTTTATCATACTAAACACATCAATCCTCATGCGCCAGTAATTGATGGGCGTTTGGATGATCCGGTTTGGGAAAAAGCCGAATGGGCAACAGATTTCACCCAGCGTGAGCCGAACGACGGCGCGGCGCCGCACCAACCGACCGCCTTCAAAATCGTTTATGATGAGAAAAATCTTTATGTCGGCGTTCGCGCGTACGACAACGAGCCGGATAAAATCGTGCGGCGCATCACCCGGCGCGATCAATTCGAAGGCGATTGGGTCGAAATCAACATTGACAGTTATTTTGATCACCGCACCGGCTTTTCTTTTACCATCAATGCTGCCGGCGTCAAAGGCGATGAGGCGATTTCCAGTGACGGCGACAACTGGGATGCCAACTGGAATCCGGTTTGGTTCGGCGAGGTTTCGATTGACCAAGAAGGCTGGATCGCGGAACTGCGCATTCCGTTAAGCCAGTTGCGGTTCGGCGATAAAGACGAGCATACGTGGGGCATTCAAGTGCAGCGCCGTCTTTTCCGCAAACAGGAACGTTCGGTGTGGCAATACATTCCGCAAAACACGCCGGGCTGGGTGAGCTTCTTCGGCGAGTTGCAGGGCTTGAAGGGCATCAAACCCGCGCGCCGTCTCGAGTTGTTGCCGTACTCGGTTGCAAGTTCGCGGCAATTCAAAGAAATTCCGGGTAATCCGTTTGCGACCGGAGAACTGAATAAACTTTCCGGCGGCCTCGATGCCAAAATTGGTGTGACGAGCGACTTGACAATGGATGTCACGGTCAATCCGGATTTCGGCCAAGTCGAGGCCGATCCCTCGGAAGTGAATCTCACGGCCTTCGAAACATTTTTTGCCGAGAAGCGCCCGTTCTTTATCGAAGGCCAGGATATTTTGGATTACAAACTCGCCGGCGGCGACGGCTCGTTTTCCAATGATCGCCTGTTTTACTCGCGGCGCATTGGCCGTTCGCCGTACGGCTATCCCTCACTCAACAACGGTGAATATACGAAAGTGCCGGAAAACTCCTCGATTGCTGCCGCCGCGAAAATAACCGGCAAAACGAAAAACGGCATCTCGATTGGCATTCTCGATGCGGTCACCGATAAAGAAGAAGCCGAGATTGACAACCAGGGTCTGCGCCGTTTTGAAGTGGTCGAGCCGCGCACGAATTTTTTTGTCAGCCGGGTGCAGAAAGATTTCAACAAGGGCGTGTCGGCGATTGGCGGCATGTTTACCGCAACCCATCGCGATCTCGCCGGCTCGCAGTTGAATGAGTTGAATCGTGCGGCGTATTCGGGCGGCATCGATTTCCGGCATCAGTGGCACAATCGGACTTACTATATTGAGGGGCTGACGGTATTCAGCAACATTC
>CAYUVM010000042.1:0-14271 GCA_964447935.1 uncultured Cytophagia bacterium
ATTATTTCGTTAATTTAAAAAAAACGTTTTTAAAATAAGCGAACGAAGAGTTTAAAACACGGAGTCACGGAGTTCACCGAGCGTCACGGAGAAAAGCCTTGTAAAAACCCAAGGCAGATGAGCCGTGTCGGTGACCCGCAACCAAAAAGATTAACACAGAGAAAACAAAGCAAACAGAGAAGGGTGAAGCATGGAAAACTCTCCTTAGTTTGATAGTCTCTGTTTGCTCCGTTTTCTCTGGGTTGAAAATTAAAGAACTTTAGATTTACAAACGAGGATGCCGGCGCTACGCAGCTTCAGCGCGTAACATCGGCACCGTATCGCGAAACTGGCGGCGCGCAAGAAAAGCATAATGTCCGGCACGGCGCAGCAGTTCGTCGTGCCGCCCGATTTCCACCACCCGGCCGTTATGCAAGACCACAATCTTGTCGGCTTCGACCACGGTGGAGAGGCGATGCGCGATGATGATCGTGGTTCGCCCGCGCATCAGTCGCGCCAGCGCTTCTTGAATCAAATGTTCGGATTCCGAATCGAGCGAAGAAGTAGCCTCGTCGAGAATAAGAATGCGCGGATCTTTCAAAAACGCCCGCGCGATGGCGACGCGCTGGCGTTGCCCGCCGGAAAGTTTAATGCCGCGTTCACCGATCACTGTGTCAAAACCGTCCGGCAGTGTTTTAATAAACTCCGTCGCATTCGCCGCCTCGGCAGCAACCTGCAGCTCAGCATCCGTGGCCTTCGGGCGGCCGTAGAGCAGATTCTCACGCAGCGTCGTGCTGAAGAGAATCGAATCCTGCAACACGATGCCGATTTGCCGGCGCAGGGTTTTGAAGGTCGCGTCCCGCACATCGTAACCGTCGATCAGCACGCGGCCGGAGGTCACATCGTAAAAACGGGGAATGAGACTGACCAATGTCGATTTACCCGAGCCGCTGGCGCCGACGAGCGCTACCATTTCGCCGAATTTGATATCAAAATCAATTCCTACCAGCGTCGGCATTTGCTGTTCATACGCAAAATTCACCTGCTCGAAACGCACATGTCCGCGCACGGCTGGCAATTTGATCGCGCCGGGCTTCTCGACGATTTGCGGCTCCATATCGAAGTACTCGAAGATGCGTTCGATGGCGGCCAGCGAGTTGCTCACAATCAACCCCAACTCGCTGAACCGCTGCAGCGGAAAATAGAGCGAGCCGAGAAAACTATAAAATGCGATCATCGTGCCGACCGACATCTCGACCCGTAAAATAAACAGCGCGGCAATCCAAATTACCACCAGCGGCGCCACCGTCGTGAGAAACCCACTGATCGCCTGATTCCACGAGCTGAGATGCACATTATAAATGAACATATCCGAAAGCTGGTGATTGGCGTGAAAAAAATGCCGGGCTTCGCGGCGTTCCTGATTGAAGGCTTTGACGACGCTGATGCCGCCGATTTTTTCCTGCAAATCGCCGCTGATCTCTTCCAATTTTTCTTGCGAGGCGCGGCTGGCCTTTTTAATGCGCGGACTCATGTAGCGTATCAACGCCACGTAGCACGGAATCACCGCCAGTGCAATCCAGGCGAGACGCGCTTCCAAATAAAACAAAATATAAATAATGAAAACGAGGGAGGCGCTGTCCATCCACACATTGGTAAGCGCGCTGCCGACGAAATTTTGCGCCAGCGCCACGTCGCTCATGAAGCGCGAGACGATGGAGCCGGAACGCTGCGTCGAGAAAAAATGATGCGACATGCGCTGAATATGCAAATAAAAATCAAAGCGCAGGTCGAACACGAGACGATGCCCGGCGCGGCCGGCGAGATCACTGCGGTAAAATGTCGTGATCGCGAGCAGAATATAAATCACCAGCATCGAGACTGCCACCGCATTCAACGGCCCAGTTTTTTCGCCGCCAAGAAACGGGAATGTTTCCACCAGAAAATTCGCCCACGCTGCGAAGAGGCGGCTGGTCGCGTCGCGAGCGGCCTCGGCCTGACCGACGAGAATATCGTCGGTGATAAATTTGAGCGCCAGCGGAAAAATGAGCGGGAGACAAAACTTGAAAATTCCCATAATCGACGCTCCGGCCACCAGCCAGCGATACGGTTTCACGTACGCCAGAAAGCGCCGCAGCGGCGAGCGTGTGTCCTTCAAAACGAATCCGTCCTTTCCTTTCCCAAAAATAGTTCGTAGTAACGCAGTTCGTCGCAATGCCTTCAGGCAGCGGGCTTCCGGCAAAAGTTGAACGCCTGAAGGCGTGACTACGAACGCTTTACTCCACCACAATCCTTATCCTTTTATTGATTTTGCCTTTGTTCTCGTGTCCGACAACTTTGATGCAACCGACTTCGCGAGTGTTGGCGACATGCGTGCCGCCGTCCGCCTGCAAATCGAGGCCGACAATTTCGACGGTGCGCACGTGTTGAATGCCTTCCGGCAGCAGATTGATCTTGGTGCGGATCAAATCCGGAATTTGAAACGCCTCGTCGCGTGGCAAAATGCGCACACGAATATCGCGTGCGGCGGCGATTTCGTGATTGAGCTTCGTTTCGATTTGCTTGGCAAAATCTGCTGTTAAATTTTCAAGCTCGAAATCCAAGCGCCCTTTGAGCGGCTCCATGTTACCGCCGGTGACTTGTGCGCCGAAATCGCGCCAGATCACGCCGCAAAGAATGTGCAGCGCTGTGTGCGTGCGCATCAGCGCGTAACGGCGCTCCCAATTGAGCACACCTTCGATTTCGTCACCCGGTTGCGGCTCGCCACCATCGCAATAATGCAGCACGCTCTCGCCTTTTTTCTCGATTTTGCGCAGCGGCAAATCCTGCCCGCGCCAGCGAATGAAACCGCCATCTGCCGGCTGTCCACCGCCGCCGGGATAAAACGCGGTTTGATCTAAAATCAATGCGCCATCTTGCAGTGCCAGCACATGCGCGGAAAATTGTTTGCAATAACTATCGGTTTGAAAAAGCAACGTGGTGGTCATACCAAAAACCTTATTCGTCATTTTCAAGTTTTTGCAAAATTGCCGCGGCATGTTCGCCATGACGCGTTTGGGCGGCGCGTTCGTAACGCAGCCAAGCAATAAATTCGACCATCACTTCCGCGCGCCAGCCGCCGTGGGCGTGATTGTGAGCAAGATAACCAATGACGCAAGCGTATTCATTCTCCGGGGAACAAGAATCAAACAGCAGCCGGCCTTTTGCCAGGAGCGCGTGACGTTCCTTCTCGTTGGACATATTTAAAAATAGGAGAATTTGGCGGGAAAAGCAAGGGCTTCGTGGGCGGAGCATAGCGATCGCATGCTGCACTTTGCGCAATAAAAAATCCCCAGACCCGAAAACGGAATCTGGGGATTCTGAGGAGGAAGGAAAACGGCGAAAAAGACAACTATTTATAAATCATCCATTCCCTGATTGTTTCTCTCAGCATCCATGCTGTTCAGCTTCCATGCTTGGATCGTGTCCTTGGCTTCCAACTGTAAAACTTAGCTCAACATCCCTGCTGCGCCGTCGTCTTTTTATTATTATATACCCGTGCCGGTGTGGATTTGTTCCATCGCTACAAAAAATTTTTTCTTGCGATTCTTTGCACCGCTGGTTATATTAAAATCTGCGCCTTGGTCGCCACGCTGAATGAAATCCGGCGCGATAAATTGATTTAATTACGGTTAAAGGATTATGCCGAAGTTTTTCTTTTTTTTCTGTTTGCTCTTGTTGTGTTTGTTTCCGCCGACGTTTGCCCAAAACCCCGAAGATCGCGAACCTGAAAAGAATCCCTATCTTAAAAATAACTCTTCCGAATCGCTGGATTTGTTGCAGCGATATTATCAACGGCAGAAATCCCGTCCCGATCAAGTTACCCGCTCCAGCGGCGAATCAGCCGCTGATCCCGCCCGTTTATTCAGCACGGCAGCTTTGGCGATGGAAGGCCCGATCGATCCGCGCACCTACATCGTCGGTCCGGGGGATGTACTGACGATCACGATCGGTGGCCTCTCGGCGTTTTCGCATGCCGGGCCGGTGACACCGGAAGGCCTGCTGGTGATTCCTACTGTTGGCGAAGTGGCGGTGGCCGGCGAGGCGCTGGCCGCAGTGAAAAAAAACGTTCAGGAAGCCGTGCGTCGAAAATACAATTCCAATGACATCGGCGTTCATCTATATTCGATGCGTGCGTTTAGAGTTACAGTTGTTGGTGCAGTGGCCACGCCCGGAACTTATACCGTCTCTCCAGTTGACCGGGTGGATCGTGTCGTGGCGCTCGCCGATTTTGACGCCGAGGCGAAAGCGCTGAAGCAGCAGGCCGACAAGGAGAATACACCAGGATTTTTTCAGATTGAAGAAAAACCGCCGACACCCATTTCATTGCGCAATATTAAGCTGCGTCGTGCTTCCGGAGATACTCTCGCCGTCGATCTCGTGCGCTACTATGCGATCGGTGAAACGGCGCATAATCCCTATCTGCGAGATGGCGACGTTGTCTTCGTCCCTGCGGAAAACCTGGCCGGCAACAGCGTGAGCATTTACGGCGGCGTGCGGCAGCCGGGTGTTTTTGAATTTCACGAGGGTGATAGCTTGAGCACTTTGTTGCGCCTCGCGCAAGGGCCGACGGCGTTGGCCGAGCTTGATAGCGTGGAAGTCGTGCGTTTTCTTTCCTCCGGCCGGCAGGCGAAAATTCTCACGGTCAATTTGCAACCGGGACAAAACGGGCATACGCCGGATATACCGCTGCAACGGAATGATCGTATTTTTGTTCGCGAAGATCGAGAGAAGCGCAAGGAACGCATGATCTATGTTTACGGCGCCGTGGCCCGGCCCGGCGAATATGCGATTCTTTATGAGCGCACCATGTTGTCCGAAATCATCGAGCGTGCTGGTGGTTTCAAACCGGACGCTTCGATAGCGGAAGCCCGGCTCATTCGCAAGTACAACAGCCCGGATGAACTGCGCAAAAACCCCGATTACGTGCGTTTGCTCGAATCGCGGCTGATGGATCTCAAACCGTCTGACCGCGAATACTTCGACTATGAGGTCGCGCTCCGCCGCGGTTTTGTTGCCGTAGATTTTGTGAAATTGTTTCAGCAGCGCGAAAAATCTGCGGATCTCGAAGTTTTAGAAAACGATGAAATTTTCGTGCCGACGCTGCACCAAACCATCAACGTCACCGGCCAGGTAATTAATCCAGGCTACATCACGTATCTCGGCGGCGTGGATCATCGCTATTATCTCGAAAAAGCCGGCGGTTTCAGCAAAGAGGCTGATCGCCAAAAAGTGCGCATCATCAAACGCGACACCAATGCCTGGCTAAAGCCGGGCGAAACTGTGCTCGAACCGGGCGATCAGATTTTCGTGTCGCGAATCGTGCGGCGGCCGGCCTCGGTATATTTCAATACTTTTCGTGACGTTATTCAAACGACAGCGAGCCTGGCAACGGTGTATTTACTTTATCGTCAGGTGACGAAATAATGGTGCGGTTTTGGAGATAAACATGACGCAAGAAACGCTCAAGCTGGAGGAGCCTCGGAACAATGAGCAAATGCCGGAAAACCATTTCTTTGACTATCTTTATATTTTAGTTAAACGCCGGCGCTTCATTTTCAAAACCGTACTGGGCATCGGAGTTTTATCTGCAGTGTTCAGCCTGTTCATGCCGAACTGGTATCAAGCTGCCGCCTCAGTGCTGCCACCGAAACGCCCCGGTGGCTTATTGAGCTTGCTGGACGGCTCGGGGCTTTCGTCGAGGTTAAAAAGTTTGCCGGGCATCAGCGGTAGTTTGGGCGGCGGCCAGGAAGCCTACAGCTACCTGGCGATTTTGCAAAGCCGTACCGCGATGGAGCGCGTCGTGCGCAAGTTTGATCTCGTGACAGTTTACGACGTCAGCGACAGCTCGATGGAGAAAGCGCTGAAGGAACTCCGGAGCAATGCGACATTTGATTTTGCCGTCGAAGGCAATATCGTCATTTCGGTGCTCGATAAAAATCCCCAACGCGCCGCCGATCTGGCAAATTATTTCGTCGCGCTGCTGAACGAAATCAGTATCAAGCTCGGAACACAAGAGGCGCGCAGTAATCGCGAATTTGTCGAGCGCCGGTATCAGCAAAACCAAGGCGATCTCAAAACTGCAGAAGACAGCCTAAAAGCATTTCAGCAGCGTTACGGCATTTACGCGCTGCCAGAGCAAACCGCCGGGGCGATCAGGGCCGCCAGCATATTGAAAGCGGAAGCCGACGCCAAAGAAATCGAGATGGGTATTGTGCGGCGCAGTTTTGGCGACGCGAATCCGCGCGTGCAGGCGTTGCAGCTCGAATTGTCCGAGATGAACAAAAAAATGAATGAAATGAAATTCGGCACGGCCGATTGGAGCAACGATCAATCACTTAATCTGTTCGTGCCGTTCAAAGACGTTCCCGAAGTCGGCGCCGAATATATCCGGCGCTATCGCGATTTTGAGATTCAAAACCGCATGTTGGAGTTCTTGACGCCACTCTACGAGCAGGCCAAAATTGATGAGCAAAAAGACGCGCCGGTCGTGTTGGTGCTCGACCAGGCCGTGCCGCCAGAGCGCAAAGCTCAGCCCAAACGCAGCCTCATCGTGCTCATCAGTATGGCGCTAGCGTTGATGTTCAGCGCCACTTGGGTTTTCGTACAAGAAATCTACGGCCGCGCAAAAGACCGCAATCCCAAAGTTTCTGCCATCACCGAAGAAATCAAACGGGGAACTCTTTATCGAAAAGTTGTTCGGAAAATGATGAAGGCATAGCCTTTCATTCGGAACGCAGAGCAAAACAATGTTATGGAAAAAAAATTAAAACCATTGGAGCAAACCAATGGTCGGTATGATACAAGCGATATTATTGACCTTCTCGTCATCCTCACCAAATGGCGAAAATTTATCGTCAGCAATAGCCTCATCGTTACAATAGTCACGGCCGCGGTGAGCATGCTTTTGCCGAAGTGGTATGCCTCAACCGTTTCCGTGCTTCCCCCGCAGAAAAAAAGCGGGTTGGCCGGAGACCTTGCCGGCTTTTCAACAGTATTCCAGGATTTTTCCAAAGCCCTGGGCCGAGTCGCCACCAGTGCCCCGCAAGAAATCTATAATTATTTGGCGATTCTCAACAGCCGCACTGTAATGGAAAAAGTGATCCGGGAATTTAACCTGCGGCAAGTGTATGAACTCGAAGCCGGCGCGCCAATTGAGAACGTCATTGCGGCGTTAGGAGAACAAATTGATTTCGCCGTTCATGAGGAGGGAAATGTAACGATTACGGTGTATGATCGAGAGCCGCAGCGCGCCGCCGATATGGCAAATTATTTTGTGAAACTGCTGAATGAAATCAGCCTCGAGTTAGGCATACGGGAAGCCCAAAGCCATCGCGAATTTGTCGAGCGCCGATACCGGCAAGCCCAAAACGATCTGCGCGCGGCAGAAGACACCTTGAAGAATTTTCAAGAAAAACGCGGCGTCTATGCGATGCCCGAGCAAATCAAAGCGGCTATTGCCGCTGCTGCGGAATTGAAATCGCAAATTCTTATTAAGGAAATCGGCCTCGGGGTCTTCGAACGAGTGTTTGAAAAAGATGCCGCAGAAATTCAGCGGGCGCGGTTGGAATTAAACGAGATGAACAAGAAACTGGCGGAAATGAAATACGGGACGGAAAAGCGTCTGGAAGAAAAAACGCTAAACTTATTCGTACCCTTTCGAGACGTGCCGGAGCTGGGAATGGAATACCTGAGATTGTATCGTGATTTTGAGATTAAAAATAAATTGCTGGCCTTCCTGTTGCCGATTTACGAACAGGCAAAAATTGAGGAACAGAAAAATATCCCCGTTGTCCTGGTTTTGGACAAAGCCGTGCCGGCAGAGAAAAGAGCCAAACCGCGGCGTTCGATCATCGTTCTCTTCGCGGCAGGTTCAAGCCTGTTCCTGGGCATTATCGTTGCGTTGTGGTGCGAGGCTTTTCTCCGCCTGAAAGCCAACCCCGAACGTTACCGGAAAATTCAACAAGGCATTATTTTGCCGCTCCGGCAGAGCTGGCGCGTTTTTGCTAAAGAGAAAGCCAATTCATAATGATTACTCGGCTCGGCGGCAGCTTCAACAACCGATATTTTGTAAAATCAAAATATGAGAGGCGGAATCATTAATCTCGCTTACGCTCAAAAACTGCGGGCGCCGTCAATTTCAAAAATATTGCTACCGCTTTTGTTTTTTGAATTGAGCCTGTTGGCAGCCTTTGTTCTGGCCGGCAGCATTCCGCTTATCGTTTTGGTCGGACTGCTGGTGTTTTTGGTTGTTGCTTATCTCTTTTATCGGAACTCGAAGTATGCAACGCTCTCGCTGATTTTTAGCATTCTGCTTGGCCCATTAGCAGTTGTAAAAATCGCCGGAAAAGCGCCTTCATTTCTCTTTCTAGACATCGCTCTCCTGCTTGTTGTTATCGTCATGGCCGTGCGCTGGCCGATGTCGTGGAATGGCATCATTAAAATGCATCCGGTGGCGATAAGTTTCTGTCTCTTTCTTGGCTGGGGCGCCGCTACCGCGCTGTTAGCCGTCGATTCTTCGCGGGCTATTGTGCTGTTGCGCAACTACGTTAGCGGCTTGGTGGCCTTTCTTCTTGTTTATCAGGCCATCCAGACTGAAAAGGATGTTCGACAAATATACATCGCGCTTCTTCTGTGGGGAATAATTCTTTCACTGCTGGCGCTCTCTAACCTGTTTCAATTCGGCAATTTGACGGTGGGAATTGTCAATGCTTTTCTTTACAAAAATCTTATTGCGACGAGCTGGGGAAAGTCAAACTATCTGGCGGCATTTGCTGTTATCCTTATTCCTGTGGCGCTGGCGGTTTTTTTCACCAAAACTTCCCGCGCGGTGAAATGGCTGACGGTCGGATCGCTGGTGTTAATGACAACGGCATTGATAGTCTCATTGTCACGAGGCGGATTAATTGCTTGCTTCATCGCCGCGCTCATGGTTTTGGTCAGGTACCTGCGTTTCAGAACTTTTCTCCCCATTTTTGCCCTGATCTTGGTGGTCGGATTGCTCGCGCTCTTTAACCCACTGACTTCCGTATTGCTCGAGCGCACTTCGACGTTGGAGCGCAGCGCCTCGGTCTATTCGCGCATCGATTTTTGGAAGGAAACCTGGGAGATTTTTCAATCGCATCCGTTCTACGGTGTTGGTTTTGGCAATTTGGGATATTATGCCGTATTTCAAACGGCGAATTATTCCAGCGCGCACAATATCGTGCTCGGACTTCTCGGTGAAACCGGCATAATCGGGTTTATATTGTTCAGCATTCTGATATTTAAAACACTTACGGCGTTGACCCGAGCCATTTTGCAATCCCAAAACACTTTTACAAAACATTTGAGCTGGGGTGTGCTTTGCGCCTTCTGCGGCGCTTTGTTGCACGCCATGATTGAACCCAATTTCGAAGGTAGTCAATTCTCGGTGATGGTATGGACAGTCATCGGATTGGGAGTGCGGCTTCCTGGTCTAGCTCCTGATGGGATACCCCAAAAAGCGGAAATGATCTGATTCCAGATGAGTATGGCGCCACCCTCTAAAAAAATTGGGAGAAACACGCTCTTTAACCTCGCTGGAAAGACGTGGCTCATTGGATTGAACCTCGCCATCGTTCCGTTTATCATTGCGAAACTGGGGACCGAAGTGTACGGCGTATGGGCGCTCGTCCTGGTCGTCGGCAATGCTTTTGCGATTTTTGATTTTGGCATCAGCGCGTCCATCGTCAAATACGTTTCTCAATATTTGGCTCTCGGCGACTCGGCGGAAGTGAATCGGATTGTTAGCACCGGGGCCTTTTTTGCTCTTTCGGTCTCCCTGCTCTTCTGTGTTTGCATATATCCGATGCTTCGCTGGCTGGCGACGGGCCCCTTTCAAATTCCTTTGCCCTTGCTGGAACCAGCGCTTTTTGCTCTCAAGCTAAGTTTGGTCGCATTTCTTTTCGGAGGAGTCTTTAACCTATTTCAGTCCATTTTGTATGGCGCCCAACGCATGGGGATGGTTAACGGCATCATTGTGGCGGGGTCGATTCTGCAAACTTTGGGAATCTTCACCGTCCTCTCTGCGGGTTTTGCTTTAAAGGGCTTGATTGTCAATCATGTTATCTTCAATTTAATACTGGCCATCAGCATGATCATCGGCTCTTGTAAAGCCATCCCGGCTTTGGCCATCAAGCCGCGTCATATCACCAGGGCTGCTTTTCGAAGCCTTTTTTCGTATGGCGCGAAAATGCAAGTGGGCACGGCCACCAGTTTTTTAACGGAGCATGTGAACAAAGTATTTGTCGTCACCTTTGCCGGCCTCTCAGCGGTTACCTTTTTTGATGTCGCCATGAAAGTGATCAATGTCGTTCGCTTGTTCCCCACCTTGCTGCTATCGGCGCTATTGCCCTCAGTCTCGGCGTTTCATACGCTTGAACAGCATGAGCGTTTGCAGGCGCTTTATATTCGCGGCACGAAATATTTAATGGCGGTGTCGGTTCCGGTCGTCGCGTTAGCGATTCTCGCCGCGTTTCCGGCCATAACATTGTTATTTGGAAGAGATTTTTCGACGGCGGCAAGCTCCGTGCAAATTCTTGCCGTTGCTTATGGCGTGAATCTTTTTACTGGCATGGGGACAACATTTGTGCGCGGCATCGGAAAACCTGAGCTGGAAATGTATTATGCCCTTGTCATTGCGGCTCTGAATATCGTTCTGGTTTACGCGTTGGGCCTGTGGTTCGGTTACTTTGGCGTGTTGGCGGGCATGGCAGCCGCAATCATCGCCGGCAGCCTCTTTTTCATTCTTCTTTTTCAGCAGGTCGCCAAAAAAATTTTTGGAAGGCCCAATGAAAAATTGGCCCAAAGTCTATTTGCCGTTGTTTGTCCGGCGATCATTGCTTTTCTAGTCAACTATGTTTTGACCGCATTAAACCTTGCACGGCCACCGTACGAGCAATTCCAACAAGGGTTAGTCATTGTCATGTTTTTGCTGTTATATGCTCTCGTGCTTTACAAATCCAAATTTTTTGACGCCTATGATCGGGATTTTCTGCGCTCTATGTTGCAATGGCGGTAATGCCGAACAATACCGCCGGAAAAGAAAGTTACGATGAAAATAACTTTTGTGCTGCCTCATGCCGGCTTGTCCGGGGGAGTACGAATCGTACGCAATTATGCCAGTGGCTTAGTCAAGCGCGGCCATCAGGTTACCATTGTCGCAACGTTATATCCACTTCAACCAACGCCCACAGACCGGAGGAAATCAATATTTTCTCTGGCGGGTTTGCACTTATTGAAAGCCACCCTCGATCGATGGTTTCGTGAAGATCATCTCGACAATTTCGCGGGGCGTTTATTGACGCCACTGACTTTAAATGAAGTCTCCATTCCGGCTGCCGACATTATCGTGGCCACTGCCTGGCAAACGGCGGAATGGGTGGCGCTCTATCCGCCATCGAAAGGCAAAAAATTTTACTTCATTCAACATCACGAGATTTGGCATGGAGCGCAGGAGCGCGTTGCGGCAACCTGGAAGCTTCCCATGACCAGAATAGTGATTTCCCAATGGCTCAAACAGCTTGGCGAAGAACAATTCGGGGTTACGGTTGAAGGTCCGTTGTTTAATCCTATCGATCAGCAGCTATTTCATCCGTCCAACCGGCCGCCCAACCAACGGCTTCGCGTTGGCATGTTGTACCACTCCTATTCGTGGAAAGGGTTTGCCGACGGATTAAGCGCCTTTAAACGCGCGCAACAAGAAGTACCTAACATCGAGCTTGTGCTCCTCAGCAGTGAGCCTCGCTCATTCGAGACGCCGCCGGACGCTGAATTTCACTATCGTCCTAAGCAACAACGATTACGCGATATCTATGGAAGCTGCGATATTTGGTTATGCTCGAGCTGGAAAGAAGGATTTCATCTACCGCCGTTTGAAGCCATGGCCTGTGGATGCGCTTTAGTCAGCACGCGCGTCGGCGGCGTCGAAGATCTTTGCGTACACGCGGAGTCTGCTTTGATTTCCGAGCCTCGCGATCCTGAAGCGCTGGCTTCAAATCTCGTACGGGTTCTGAAGGATCCAGAACTTCGCAGCACACTCGCGCGCAACGGCGAAGAACTAACTGCGCGTCTTTCCTGGGATGGCCAGGTGGCTGCTCTGGAAGCTATTTTTAATAAATAAACTTTATGCCTACACAACAACTCGAATCCCAGCTCGGCGAAATCGCCTTTCGCAAAAAGCTCGTCCAGCAGCAGGTGGATGGGACACAGCTTTTCAATGATGAATTTGACGGCCGCGGCATTGAAGACATTCTCCAACAGCGTATGCAGAAAACGCAGGCGCAAATGGCCGCGCTGCAACAACAAGGCATTGCCGTTTCGCCGTATCTCGAAATCGGCGCGGAACGCGGACAACGTTCACTCGTCATGGAAAACGACGTTGGCGCCAGCGGCGCAGCGGCCGATTTGTCTTTCGATATGCTCAAAAGCTGTGACTATTACCAGAAAGCTTTCAACAAAAAGAATATGCCGGCGCGGGTCTGCTGCGATGTGAACTTTCTGCCGTTCGCGAGCAATGCCATGCCGTTTGTTTTTTGTTATGAAACGCTGCACCATTTTCCCGAACCGACCCCGATCGTCAAAGAAATTCATCGCGTGCTCGCGCCCGGCGGTTATTTTTTCTTTGATGAAGAACCGTATAAACGGGTTTTGCACGTCGATTTATATGAGAGCCAGAAGATTTATTCGGTGGAATATAAAAACGCCAGCTTATTGAAAAAAATCTTTGATTTCTTCCTGGCCAAACGCAGTTGTAATGAAACCGAACACGGCATTATCGAAAACGATGAGATTCCGTTGCGGACGTGGAAAAAAGCGCTAAATGTCTTCGCCGGCAAGGACGTAAAATTGGAATCGTTGAAGAATCATTTGCACGCAGAATTGTTTGCACCATCGTATGGCATCAAATATTTTTTGAGTTATTTATTTGGCGGCAATATCAGCGGCGTGTGCCGCAAAGCCGGTAGCAATGCCAGCCCGGTCGCAACTGTACGGGAGGCATTCATTTGTCCATCTTGCCTACCGGCTGGCCTTGAAGTTACCCTGGAGACGATTGACTCCGGATTCTCATGCCGGAACTGTAAGAAGAAATTTCCCACGGTGGATGACGTGATTTTTCTGCTGGCCCATGCGAAATTAGCCAAACTTTATCCCGAAGTTTTTGAGAGATTTTGTTGAGCATACCGGTGGACGTTTCTATTATCATTGTCAGTTACAACACTCGGGCAATTTTGCTGGACTGCCTGGCTTCTATCTATCAATGGTTGCCTTCGCGCACCAGTGAAATTATTGTCATTGATAATGCTTCGATCGACGGCAGCGCCGAGGCCGTCGCGCAACGTTTTGCCAACGTCATGCTTTTGCGCAACGCCGAGAATATCGGTTTTGCCGCCGCGAACAATCAAGGCATTCAACGGGCCTCCGGCCAGTTTCTGCTGTTGTTGAATCCGGATACGTTCTTCATTGAAGATGCGATTTCGCCACTTATGGCATTTATGGAACAACATGCGGAAGCCGGAATGGCCGGTTGCAAAATTCTCAATCGGGACGGTTCGTTACAGCCGTCATATTTTCCTTTACCCAATTGGGCAAGTGTTTTGTGGACGGCGTTTTTTTTCGATCGTCTGGCGCCATTGAATCACGTGAACGGCAAATGGGTGTTGCGGCATCAGCCGGCGGCCTCGCCGTTTCGCGTACAAAGATTGCTTGGCGCTTTTTTATTTGTACGGCGCGAAGTGTTTAAAAAAATTGGCGGGTTTGACGAGGGCTTTTTTTTGTATTCTGAAGAGGAAGATTTGTGTTATCGTGTGTTGCAACTGGGGTGGGTGATTTATTACCTTCCGCAAATCTCGATCATCCATTTGGGCGGGCAAAGCGCGCCGAGAACCGATCCCCGTGCGGTCGTATACGCCAACGAAAGCAAAGTACGATTTTTCCGCAAACATTACGGCCCAGCGGCCCAACTGTTGTTTCGGAGCATTTGGTTTGTGGCACTCATCATTCGAATGCCTGCCGTGCTTTGGTTAGCGCCCTCGAAGCAGCGCGCGATGTTTAAGGCGTATCAGCGGTCGCTTGCCGCGCTTTTCCAACCGTTGACTGCCATCCGGGCGCGGGAGGAATTATGGTGAGCAGTTTGCCGGCGGTAGGCGGTTCCTGCGGATCGGCAGGGAAGTGGAGGCTCCCATGAAAATCCTTCTCGACGACGGCTTGTCCACAACCGTTGAGTTAACGGGG